>NZ_JBFUCL010000004.1:0-32220 GCF_056405255.1 Agromyces sp. P1_H4
GGCGCGAGGTGCGCTCGCGAGTTCCATCGGCGGCATGGCCGTGTGGGGACCCCGTTCGCGCCGACGCATCCTGTCGGCCTTCGGCGTGCGCATGGCGCGCACGGTGCGCGTGTATCCGTACATCAAGTTCCTCGGCGGCGTGGACCACCTCGTCGTCGGCGAGCGCGTGTTCCTCAACGCCAACGTCCTGATCGGGTCGGGCGCACCCATCACCATCGGCGACGGCGTGTCGATCGGGCCGAGCGTGCAGCTCCTGCCCACGAGCCATGAGATCGGCCCGTCGAACGCACGCGCGGGCTCGAACGTCTCAGCGCCGATCGTCGTCGGCGACGGCAGCTGGATCGGGGCGGGTGTCACGGTACTCGGCGGCGTGACGATCGGTCGCGGGGCGGTGATCGCGGCGGGCGCCGTCGTCAGCAAGGACTGCGAGGCCGATTCCGTCTACGGCGGTGTCCCCGCCCGACTCATCCGGAGGATCGAATGAGCGACTCGATACCCGGGGACGCCTCGACGGTGGACGCCACCATCATCGTTCCGGCGTTCAACGTCGAGGACTACCTCGAGACGGCGCTGCGGCGGCTGGTCGAGCAGACGCATCCGTCGTTCGAGGTCATCGTCATCGACGATGCGTCGACGGATGCCACGGGGACGATCGGTCGCGAGTTCGCCGGTTCGCATCCTCGCGTCCGGTACCTGCTGCAGTCCCTGAACGAGGGCGTCGCCGCCGCCCGCGAGCGAGGCGTGCGCGAGGCTCGGGGCGAGTTCGTCTGGTTCGTGGACGCCGACGACGACTGGCCCGCCGATGCGCTGGTGACCCTCGTCGCCGCTGCCCGCCGGCACCGTGCCGATCTCGTCTGCGCGGGAGCGGAGTACCTGCTCGTCGACGGGACGCGGAAGCCGGTCGGCGCCCTCGGCGCTCCGAGGGAGCTCGGCGCCAGGTCGGCGTTCCTCGGGTTCCTCCGCGGCGACATCACCGGGCATCTCTGGAACAAGCTGTTCCGGCGAGACCTGCTTGCCACGATCGACTTCACCCGCTCGCGCCAGCATTCCGACCAGGCGATGGTGGCCCAGGCCATCGCGCATGCGGGCGTCGTCGCGCTGATCGACGTGGACGTCTACACGTACAAGCTGAGGCAGGGGTCCATCATCCGATCGGGCAGCCGTCGCGCGGAGTCGCTGGCGACGGTCTCGTCGGTGGTGCGCGCCACGGCGACGAGCCTGGACCCTGCGCTCCTCGAGAGCCCGGACTTCCGCTACTACACGGCGCGCTTCGACGTGCTCTCCCGGATGAAGGACGCCGCGTCACCGGCGTACGGAACCGACGAGTCCGGACGCCTCGTCCGTGAGATCAGGAAGTCGCTCACGGCACCGGTGCTCTGGTCGACGGTGCGCAAACGGGATTTCAAGCGGTTCGCCCTCCTGACCGCGGCACGCGTGAGCATGCCGGCGTTCCGGGTCGGGATCCGTCGCGGAGGYGCATGACCGTGGCGCGCATCCCGTCGGCACGCCTGGCGTGCAGCCAGTGTTTACACAGCCGACTCACGCCGGTAAGACCGCGTCACTACCGTGAGAACTGCAATCACTGCCGGACCCTGGGGGCGACTTCGATGGGGACTCGGCAGACCCGATGGAGTGGCCAGGCACCCGGCCTGTGCAGTCGGGGCGGCCGTCTCCCCGTGATTGGACGAGACGATGAGCTCAAAGACTCCCCAACCCATCTACGAACGCGGGAATATCGGCCGGAAGGCCTGGGTCGACTTCGCCAAGGGCGTCGCGATCCTGATGGTCGTGTACTACCACTCGGCCCTCTACCTCTCACACGTGGGCGTGGGCGGAACGGTCGGCGTGCTGAAGGCGGTCGGCGAGCTCTACGCGATGCCGGTGTTCTTCCTCATCGCCGGCCTGATGAACTTCCGGACCTCCACGTGGACATTCGGCCAGACCTGGCGTCGGCGACTGTGGCCGATCCTCTACATCTACATCCTCTGGTCGGTCATCCGGGCGGTGTTCTACCTGGTGGTCCCCGGAATCAACGGGGAGCTCGGAGAGCTCTCGGCGACGAATCCCCTGAGCCTCGCGCTCATCCTGGTGTGGCCGAGCAGCAGCTACTGGTTCATGTACGCGCTCTTCCTCTTCACGCTGCTGGCGTGGCTGCTGCGACGCGTTCCCCGCTGGCTGCAGGTGGGCGGGCTCGCGCTGGTGTCGACGCTCGTGACGACCGGGCTCCTCTCCGCGCAGAACATCGGATGGAATCGCATCCTGGCGCTCGCGGTCTTCTTCACGACCGATCAACGTCGTGGTGCAGTTCGCGCTCGTCGCGTTCACCGTGCTCATGTCGCTGCTGCTCGCTCGCCTCACGCAACGTGCTCGCTGGCTGCTGGTCCCGCCGTCGCTGCCCCGCGCATCGGCTCGTTCCACCGACCCATCTGGCGACGTCCGCAGGGCGGCGCGCGACCTGACGTGAGTCGCGGCATCCGACCGGTTCGTGCGTCGGCCTCCCGCCGGGAAGGGGGCACGCATGCCTAGGACACTCGAGCTGGCCCCGACCACCGAGCGACGGCTGCTGCTCGCGGCGTCGACGGGCGGCCACCTCGCCCAACTGGTGCGGCTGGCGCCCGGGCTCGGCGCGTCCGACGAGTCCCTCTGGGTCACGTTCGACTCGCTGCAGGAGAAGTCGCTGCTCGCGGGCCGGAACGTGCTCCACGTGCCGTACGTCGGGCCGCGCGACTACGTCGCGCTCTACGCGGCGTGGCGACGCATCTCAGCCGAACTCAAGGGCCAGCGCTTCGACGCGGCGGTGAGCACGGGCTCCGCGCTCGCGCTCGCCGCCCTCCCGGCCGCTCGCCTGGCCGGCATGCCGGCCCTGTACATCGAGAGCGTCTCCCGAGTCGACGGACCATCGCTCTCCGGGCGGGTCCTCGCGATGTCGCGGCTCGCCGAGATGCGGACCCAGCACGCGACCTGGTCGAACGGGCGTTGGAAGGTGCATCCGAGCGTACTGAACGACTACGTGAGCGGCCGGCGGACGGTCGACACGCGGCGCCCGCTGAAGATCTTCATCACGCTCGGCACGATCAAGGGTTTCGCGTTCGATGCGCTCGTCGACCGCATCCTCGATCTGGGCATCGCGAATGAGGACACGGTGTGGCAGTTGGGGAGCACGCCGCCCCGACGCGACCTCCCCGGAACGGTGCGGTCCTTCGTCGACGCGGCTGAGTTCGAGGCCTACGCGCGGGACGCGGACGTCGTCATCACCCACGCCGGAGTGGGAACGATCYTCGGGCTCATCGACCTCGGGATCTACCCGCTCGCGGTGGTGCGACGAAAGCGCCGCGGCGAGCACGTGGACGATCACCAGCAGCAGATCGCCGGCATGCTGAACGATCTCGACATCGGCAGGGGCGCCGAGGTGGATGACCTGGACCGCGGCGTCATCGAGTCGGCCGCGCGCCGATGGACCAGCGTCCGCGACCAGACCGTGACCGCAGAACGCTCCGACGCGAGCCGCACGAGTGGAGAACGAGCATGAGCCAGGCGCAGATCTTCGTCCCGGGAGTCGGGCAGTACGAGAACATCGGCGACATCATCCTGCGTCGCCAGCTCATCGCGTGGCTGCGGCCGCTCGGCCGGCTCCACGTCTACGTGGGTCCATCTCCCGACGGCTACGCGATCGCGCTCGGCGTAGGGGACGATGACGTCGTCTACCGCTCGTTCGGAAGCTGGTATCGCGCCGGACTGCGATCGGCCGCCCGGGGCGACGGGTCGTACGTGTTCAAGCCCGGCGAGATCCAGCTCACCCTCGTCGGCATGAAGGAACACCTGAGCATGCTGCCCATGGCGGGCCTGATGCGGGCACGAGGCGGGCGGGTCGCCAGGATCGGAGCCGGCTCGCGGAACTTCGCGCCCCTGCCGAGGCTCCTGATCACCCCGTCGATCATGCTCTCCCAGTTGACGGCATGGCGGGACGTGAAGACCGTCGAGTACCTCGGACGCGGCGAGCTCATGCCCGACCTCGCCTTCGCCGAGGGTCCCGACGACTTCGACCACCCCGGCGCCAGGGACACCATCGTCGTGTCGATGCGCGTCGACCGCCCCCTTCCCACGGCGGAATGGATCAGGGGCATCCGCTCGTTCGCCGACGCGAACGGCCTGCGCATCGTCGTCGCCACCCAGGTGCTCCCCGACAGCCCCCGATCGATCTGGCTCGCCGACCGACTCGGTGCGGAGCTGCAGGACTGGGACGGGACGGATCACGAGGGCCAGGAACTCGCGCTCCGGGTGACGTATCGCAGGACGGCGCTCGCGATCAGCGACCGCATGCACGTGCTCATCGCCGCGTACACCGAGGGCGCGGTTCCGATCGCGCTCCTCGTCGACCGGTCGGACAAGATCGACCGGCACTTCCAGGCGGCCGGCATCCAGGACGTGTCGGTGGCCACCGACGGCATGGATGCGGCCGGCATCGAGGAGCGTCTCGGCGACGTGCTCTCCCGCCGGGCGGAGATGATGGCGGCGCTGGCCACGGCCAAGGCCGACCTGGAGTCGGTGCGCAGCGAGCTCGCCCAGCTCCTGACCAACGACCGGACGCCCGTTCTGGCGGAGGCGCGCTGATGGCCGGGGACCGCAGCTCCACGATCCTCGGGCACGACCTGGTGGCGTGGCACGTCGGTCGGCGCGGCGAGGTGGCCGGCGGCATGACCCAGGTCGTCAACGCCTACACCGCCTGGGATTTCGAGTCCTTCGACATCCGCGTGATCCCGTCGCGTGACGGGAGCCGCGGCCTCAGGGCGTACCTGCTCTTCCTGCGCGCCGTCATGGCGGTGCGGAGGCTTCGAGACCCCGAGCGGAACCTCGTCGTGGTGCACCTCTCGCAGGGGGGCTCCTTCGTGCGCGAAGGATACCTGCTCCGCTTGGCCAGCCGCCGCGGCTTCGCCACGATCGCCCACCTCCACGGAAGCAGCTTCGTCGACTACGCGAACGCGAATCCCGAACGCGTCGGCCCGGTGCTTCGCTCCGCCTCGCGGGTCTTCGTGCTGAGCGAGGCGACCCGCGCCGCCGTCGCCGGCTTCATCCCCGAGGAACGGATCGAGATCGTACCCAATGCGGTGGCGTCCGCACCCGCCGCGGAGAAGCATCCGCGGATCGTCTTCGGCGGCAAGGTGTCGACGAGGAAGGGCGTCGACGTGCTCGTCGACGCCTGGCGGGCGCTCGAGCCCGACGGCACCTGGCACCTCGAGATCGCGGGCCCGGTCGCCGAACCCGAGCTCGTGCCGGGCGACCTCCCGCATGCCACCGTGTTCGGCTCGCTCCCGCACGCCGAGCTCCTCGCCCTACTCGACTCGGCGGCGGTCGCCGTGCTGCCGTCGCGTGACGAGGCCATGCCGATGTTCATCCTCGAGGCGATGGCCCGGGATGCCTGCGTGATCGCCACCGACGTCGGCGGCATTCCCGCGGTGCTCGGCGACGGATCCGGGATCCTCGTGCCCGCGGGCGACGTCGAGTCCCTGCGCAGGGCGCTCGCCAGCGTGATGACGTCGGAGCCGACGCGGCGCCGCGTGGTCGAACGCGCACGGCGGACCTTCGCCGAGCACTACTCGGCCTCGGCGCTCTACCCCCGACTCGAGCGGCTGTGGCGTGACGCCCTCGACCGCTGAGGCCGCTGAGCCCGTCGCGGCAGCTGAGACCGCCCGCCCCCGGACCGCCGCGAGGCGCCTCCGCCGTGCCGTCGGCGCGGCGGCCATCACCGTCGGGGCGCTCGTCGTCGCGTTCATCCTGGTCGGGCTTCCCCTGTACGTCTTCCCGGCGGTCGATGCGGTGCCGGCCCAGGCCGACGTGGTCTACGTGATCGGCCCGCCGACGCCGGCACGGATCGCTCTCGCGCGCAAGCTCATCGAGACGGGCGCGGCCGACGAGATGCTGATCTCGGTTCCCGGCGACGCCCTCGCCGAGGGCACGCCATCGCGTGGCCGGTTCAGCGCGTGCAACCTTCCGGGCGGCGACGTGCTGTGCCGTGCGCCCGACCCCGCCACGACGCAGGGCGAGGCCCGGCTCCTCGCCGAGACGGCACAGGAGCAGGGCTGGGACAGTGCCATCGTCATCACGATGACCCCGCACGTGTCGCGTGCTCGCATGATCATCGACCGGTGCTTCGACGGTGAGCTGACCATGCGGGCCGTCTCCGACCAGCCGTCGGGACTGGGCGGCTGGGTGCACCAGTACCTCTACCAGAGCGGCGCGTTCGTCAAGGCACTGGCCGCACCCCGCTGCTGATCGGTCGCGGGCCGCTGAGCAGGCCGGTTCCCGGTGCGGCGGTTCCGGTCATCAGGAAGCGCAGCACGGGCACGCAGTTGACGAGCTCGTAGGCGATACCGGCGACCAGCGCCGTGAGGATCACGGTGAGGACGAAGCCGACGAGCGAGGGAACTCCCGCACCGATGAAGAGGAGCGCGAAGCCCAGCACGAGGGGCTGGTGCACGAGGTAGACGACGAGTGACGAGTCGACCAGCCAGTCGACGATGCGCGACCGCTCGCGGAAGACCCGCGTCGCCACCTTGAACGCGAGCGCGGCCCAGACGAGCCCGGCGACGGGCCAGAGCACGGCCTGGGTCACGAGCGCCGCGGGTGCATCGGATGCCCCGGCCAGCGCCATGCCGATGAAGTAGGCCGCGGTGGCGAGGCCGAGGACGAGCAGGGGCGTCCTCCGGAGCTGCATGAACCGCTCCAGGTACGCGGGGCGGAAGGCGAGGACCAGACCGGTGAGGAAGGCCGGTGCATAGATCACGAGATTGCGGGAGACGAGGTTCGAGAGCAGGCCCGCGATGCCACCGGCCGTCCACACCGCGAGGCCGAGGACGACGATCGCCGACGACGCGGCGAGGTAGGCGAGGAGGCCGAACCGCCAGCCCGCCAGGCGGCCGGTGATCGTGGCCGTCGCTCGAGCGACGTGCCGGCGGATCGGCGGCGCGAAGAGCAGCGCGAGCACGCCCGAGTAGATGAGCAGCACGACCAGGAACCAGAGGTGCATCGTCCAGTAGGAGCCGGGGTGCGACCACTGCGCGACCATGAAGTCCCAGATCGAGCGACCACAGGCGCCGCGGGATGCCGCGATGATGGCCCACTGGATGGGGCTGAGCACCACGATGCCGAAGAGGAGCGGGATCCCCAGTCGCTGCAGTCGWCCGGCGTACCAACGACGGGCACCCCGCCTGCGGACGACCATGAGCGCGAAGAAGCCGGCCACGATGAAGAACGTGGGCATCCGCCAGATGTGGAGGAACTCTGCGAACGCGATGAGGAGTGGCGAGGGTACGTCAGCGCCGACGAGCCAGGGCAGCCCCGAGAACGCGAGCGCCGAGTGGTAGGGGATGCCGAGCACCATGAGCGACGCCCGGAGCCCGTCGAGGTAGTGCAGCCGGGGCGGCGATGCGGCGGTCACGATCGGCCGCGCTCACTCGACGAGCGCCGCACTGCGAACCGCCGTCTGCTTCGGGATCGCGGCCGATCGAGGAAGGCGGAGTTCGGGGAAGCGAGCGCTGTCGCGGAAGGAGGCGAGCATGCCGGCCGCCGCGAAGACGAACGGGTAGGAGGGTGCCGACACGAACACCGGTGCCGCCACGGACTCGATCAGGAGCACCAGCAGCCAGCCGATGCCCGTCACCCGCAGCCACTTGACCAGCGTCGGTTCGGCGGCCGAGGTCGGCCTGCAGAGCGAGACGAAGATCGCGACGATCCCCGCGGCGAAGAACGCGGCGCCGAGCCATCCGCTCTCGCCCAGGATGGCAGGCCATTGCGTGTCGTTCAGGAACATCCCGGCGTCCCCGCGCCCCAGCCCGTAGATGTGGGTGAACCCGAGCTCGACGTACTCGGGCGAGTACGTCGCGCCGGCCGTGTAGCTCCCGTACCTGCCGAAGCCCGCGCCGAGCGGGAAGTAGTGGGCCGCGACCGACAGGGAACCGAGCGTCAGTGCCGAGCGCGCCGAATCCTGCACGACGTAGACCTCGAAGTCGCCGGCGATCAGCTCGTAGAGCGGCGGCACGATCACGACCCCGATGAGGGGCACCACGCAGAGGACGGCGACCCACATGACGGGGCGTCCGTATCGCAGCAAGAGAAGGCCCACCGTCGCCCCCAGGCCGATGATCGTCTTGACCTGGAACGTGAGCACCGCCAGCCCGCCGGTGACGAGCAGCAGGATCGCGTTCCCCACGGATGCCCGCACGATGAGCCCGTAGGAGATGAGCGCGATGGCCAGCACCGCGCAGAATCGGCTGAAGGCGGCCGGATGCTGGAAGGGTCCGCTCAGCGCCGGCACCCCCATGACCGCGGTGACCGGTGCGTCTCCGGAGATCAGCGACGACCAGACTCCGGGTGCGACGAGGTTGATCACGCCGGTCAACGCGAAGAAGATGACCGCGACCGCTCCGATCTTGGCGAGGAACTGGAGGTCGCGCACGGTCCACCGCAGCTGGGCGAGCGCGAAGGCGAAGATCAGGCCCTTCAGGATGAGGAGCATCGCCTCGCTCATGGTGCCGAAGGCGACGCGGTTGGCGACGCCGCTGAGTACGCCCATGGCGATGAAGAGGCCGAACCACGGCAGGCCCGGCAGGTACACGAGACGCCGGTCCGTCACGAACCGCCGCGTGCTGAAGCTCGCGAATGCGAGGAGCACGACCGCTTCGTCCGCGTAGCTGCCCGCAGCCCCGAGCGCCGATTGGATCGGGCTGGTCAAGACGATGGTCACGACGGCCAGCAGCGCGAACAGCTTCGGGAGGAACACCGCCACGACGAGCAGGACGAGCCCCGCGACCACCGCGAACGGGATCACGGGGTCGATCCAGCCGAGCGCCGCGATCACCGCCGCGGCACCCACCCCGGCGACGGACCATGCCGTCGTGCGGACACCCGGCGACAGCCAGGACGATGCATCGGTTCTCACGTTCGCTCCCCCAGCGGGTTCACCGTCGCGTCTCGCTCAGGCGCGCGCGTCGGGGCCGGACGTGGGGACGTCGTCGAACACCACGCCGAACAGGGTGCTGTCGACGCCGCGCACGTTCGCCTCCGCGTTGCGGAGCCGCGATGCACGGGTCCTCCCGGCCCGCACCACCATCACGAATCCGGTCGCGACGGCCGCGAGCTCACTGGCGTCGGCCACTTCTCCCGCCGATCCGGCATCGAGGATCACGATGTCGCACTGCTTCGACAGTGCACGCACGAGCTCGTGCATCCGGGCGGATCCCAGCAGTTCGCTGGAGCCGGCGCCCACCTTGCCGGCCGGGAGCACGTCGAGCCCGGGCGCGACGGTGGCCAGCTCCACGGCCGCGACCGGCGCCGAGCCCATGAGCACGGCATCGAGCCCGCCCTCGGCGGAGATGTCGAAGAGCGATGCGAGCCGCGGGGCGCGGAGGTTGGCATCGATGAGCGTCACCCGTGTGCCGTCCTCGGCGAGGGCGAGCGCGACGCTCGCGGCGACCGTGGTCTTGCCTTCGCGGCCCGCAGGCGACGTGAAGGCGACCACGGGCTGCGGTCCGGCGAGCAGGTGCTTGAGCTGGAGGCGGACGAGCCGGACGGCTTCACCGAATCCCTTGCGCTCCATGGCCGTCCGGATGGACGCGCGTGCGCGGCCTCGTACGCGTGGGATGGTGCCGAGCACGTTCGCACCCGTCGCCCTCCTGAGGTCCCGGCCGTTGCGCACACGGGTGTTCGAGACCTCGCGGAGCACGACGAGCAGCAGCGCAAGCACGAGCCCGGCGGCGAAGGCGATGGCGACGATGACGATCGGAGGCAGGCTGCTCGGATCCTCCGGCGGCTCGGCCTGCTGCACGACGCGCCCGGCGATCGTGCCGGGAACGCCGACGCCGGCGGCCGGATCGCTGATGACCGCCACGAAGTTGGCTGCGAGGGCGTCGGCGAGCGCCGCCGCACTCGCGGCGTCCTCGCCCTCCGCGGTGATCGTGAGGATGGCGGTCCCCTCCACCGGCGTCGCGCTGATGTCCTCGGCGAGCTCGACCGGGGTGCTGTCGAGTGCCAGCTGGTCGATCGTGGGCTGGAGCACGAGCGGAGTGGAGACCAGCGCCGTGTAGGTGCCCATCTGCTGGATGACCAGGTTGTTGCCCTGCACCTGTTCCTGCGGGGCGGCCGTGACCGTCACCGCACTCAGCATCACCTTGCTCTCGGCGGTGTACGTCGGCGCGCTGGTCGCCGCGACGAGCCAGCCGATGACGGACGCGGCGAGCACCGTGACGACGATGAGGACCCAGTTCCTGCCGATCGTGCGCACGACCTCGGTGAATTCCACTCCTCGGCCTCCGTTCGGCTCGGTGGGTCGGAACTCGTCGTTCACGCTCCCGCGACCCGCGACCGGTGATGATGCGGTCGTGAGCAGGAGCGAGGACGGTTCGATCAGGGTGCTGGTTCCCGCGTGATTCTGGGACGTTACGGACATGGCGTTCGCCTTTCTACAGGTGCTCGGCGAGGAACTCGACGAGGCGGGAACGAACTTCACTGGTCAGCAGCTGGACGCCGTGGCCGGCATCCGCTCCGATGGTCAACTCGACGGGGATCCCGGCCGCCTCGAGCGTGTCGCGCATCGCCTCGGCCTGCTCGACCGGGACGAGCTCGGCCGACCCGTTCACCAGGAACATCGGCGGGTCGGAGGGATCGACGTTGAGGAGGGCAGACGCGGTCGCCGCCTGCGGGCACTTGGCGGCCGTGGGGTCGGTGCAGCCGAGGTAGTTGAGCGCCATCGCGGCGGCTTCGGGGCTGGGGACGCCGAGTTGGAGCGCCGCCTCGGTCAGGAGCGACACCCCTGACAGGGACACGACGGCGCCCACCCGGCTGCCCTCGTCGGTCGGCCCGGTGCCGGAGGTCGCGTAGGTCTGCGCGAGGATGGCTCCGGCCGAGCTGCCGAGCAGGCCGATCTTCGCCGGATCGAGGCCGAATCGCTCGACCTGTTCGGGCGCCCGGAGCCATTCGACGGCATGGGCGACGTCGTCGAGCTGGCTGGGGAAGACGTAGTCGGGCGCAAGCCGGTAGTCGATCGAGATGCCGGCCATGCCGCTGTGCGCCATGAGCTCGCAGAGTGCGCGCATGCCGCCGCCGACGCGGTCCCCCTCGGTGAAGCCCCCGCCGTGCAACAGGATGACGGCGGCGACGGGCGCCTCGGTCACCGGCAGGCAGGCATCGGCCATGAGCGTGGCGTCACCGTCGCTCCAGTACGGGAGCGCCTCGACGATCTCGATGTCGGCGCTGCGGGCGGGTGTCGGTGCCCGTTCCTGGCCGGCTGCACTCGCGCATCCCGAGAACATCACCGTGAGGGCGACCGCGACGAGGCTCCCCACGACGCGCGACGGGGTCCGCCGGCGGGCGGGAGTCCTCGTCCCGGGCGGTGCCGAGGCGTCTGCGAAGCGGGTGGATCGGGTCATTGGTTCCTTACCGGTCGGGCCCGGGATCTCGTCCCGGTCTGCCTGTGCGCGGAGGAAGCCACACTGCTCCAAGGCACCCCTCTGGGTGCCCCTCCATCTTCACCCGGTCGGGTTGAGCCCACGTGACGAGTATGTAAATTCCGGCTACGCGATCTAGTACTGCGCCCGCCCGCCTCTCTACATTGATGAGCAATCGAGGGGGAGAAACTCTTGACTCAAGCCATTCAGACCGAGATGGCGAGGAGTTCGAGGGGGACGCGGTCGGCGAGCTGGGAACAGCGCTACGGCCGGATGCTCGTCTCCACCGATCTTCTTGTCATCACCGTGTGCGTCTTCGGCGCACTGCTGCTCGGTGGGGTACCGAGGCAGTTCGCGACCGCGGAGTTCGTCGGCATACCGGCCGCCGTGGTGTTCGGCGTGCTGCTGATCGTCACGTGGTCGCTCGCGCTGTCGATCGTGGGCAGCCGTTCGCCGCGGGTCGTGGGTTCGGGCGCACTCGAGTACCGCCGGGTGCTGCACATCACGATCCTGATGGTGTGCGCGCTCGGCCTCCTCGTCTACGTGCTCGCGTTCGACGGCCTCCGCGGCTTCCTGCTCCTCGCGCTCCCCCTCGGCCTCGTCGGCCTGCTCGCGAGCCGATGGACCTGGCGCCAATGGCTCGCGCGTCGTCGTCGCGCAGGTCAGATGTCGAGCCGTGTGCTGCTCGTCGGATCTCAGGAGTCGATCGCCGCGACCGCGCGTGACCTCGCCCGGTCGCCGCAGGCGGGCCTCCGCGTCGTGGGCGCCTGCACGTCGAACGGCCTCGTCGCCGGGGTGATCCCCGGTACGGACATCCCCGTCTCGGGCTCGCTCGATCGGCTGAACGAGGCCCTCGAGGCCGTCGACGCCGACACGGTCGTGATCACGAGCTCGAACGAGCTGTCGCGCGAGCGAGTCCGGGAGCTGAGCTGGTCGCTCGAGCCGGGCAGGCAGCACCTCATCGTCGCGCCGAGCCTCACGGACATCGGCGGTCCGCGACTGCACACCAGGCCGGTCGCGGGCCTCCCCCTCATCCACGTCGAGACGCCGCGGTACGACGGAGGCAAGCTCCACGCCAAGCGCGTGTTCGACTTCGTCGGCTCCGGGCTGCTGATCGCCGTGCTGTCGCCGGTGCTCATCGGCATCGCCATGGTCATCCGCTTGAGCACGCCCGGAACGGTCATCTTCCGGCAGAAGCGCATCGGACTCCGCGGTGAGGAGTTCGAGATGCTGAAGTTCCGCTCGATGTACGAGGACGCCGAGGATCGTCTCGCCGAACTGGCGCGCCATGAGGGCGAGGCGGGCAACTCGATCATGTTCAAGATGCGGGACGACCCGCGGGTGACCCCGATCGGGAAGATCCTCCGGCGCTACAGCCTCGACGAACTGCCGCAGCTGTTCAACGTGTTCTTCGGCAGCATGTCGATCGTCGGTCCGCGGCCGCCGCTGCCCCGAGAGGTCGAGCAGTACGCCGAGCACGTGCACCGGCGGTTCTTGGTCAAGCCGGGCATCACCGGCCTGTGGCAGGTCAGCGGGCGCTCCAACCTCGACTGGGACGAGACCGTGCGACTCGACCTGTTCTACGTCGAGAACTGGACCACCACGGGCGACCTGATCATCCTCTGGAAGACGCTCCGCGCGGTCGTCGCCAGCGACGGCGCCTACTGACGCCTACTGACGGCGTCCCCTCGCCGGTGGGGCCCTGTGCACACCCCTCCTCGCGCCGCGGCCCGATTCGAGTACCATGAGCCTCACCACCGGCCGATCGTGGGCCGTTGGGTATCTCTTGGACTCGAGGAGGAGCCAGGATGGATCCCATCGCCATCACCATCGTCGCCGTCGTCGCCGCCTGGATCGCCGTGGCCGTGATCGTCGCACTGCTGATCGGTCGCGTCGTGCGCCGTGCCGACGCCCAGGAGGGCGGCGTGCGTGAGCCCGGCCTGGCCCCAGCCTCGCCGAACGCGAGCGGACACGACCGCGGTCCCGTCCTGCACTGACGCCACGAGGGGTCAGCGGCGCAGGCCCACGGTCTCTCCAACGGCGCCGCTCGACGCCGTCTGCGTCCTCGCCAGGTCGTACGCGGCGCGCAGCGACGCCGACATCGCGTCGTGGCTCGAATTGCGCACCACGTAGCGCCCGGCCTGCGCGACCTCGTCCCGATAGGACTCGTCGTCGAAGAACGCGTCGACCGACGCCGCCATCTCCGCATCGGTCCCGCCGGCGAGCGCGTATCCGAGCGACGCCATGCTGGGGATGCTCCGTGCGAGCACCGGGACGTCGAGGGCGGCTGCTTCGATCGTCGAGACCGGACCGCCCTCCCAAGCCGCCGTGTGCAGGTACAGCGCCGCCCTGCGCAGCCAGGCCTGGACCTCCTCGGGAGGCAGCCAACCGGTGACCTGCACCCCGGCCGACTCGAGCTCCGCGCGACTGTCAGCGTCGCCGTCGCCGATCCACACGAACGTGCCGCGGTGGGCGAGCCGCGCGACCGCGGCGAAGCGCTCGGGGGCCTTCTGCGGTGAGAGGCGGCCGACCATCACCACGATGTCGCGGTCGGCTGCAGCACGTGTGACGTGGGCGAACGGCGTCGGGTTGTGGGCGACCTCGACCGGGTTGCGGCGATTGAGTCGCAGGCTCAGCTCCGCCTCCCGCGGGCTCACTGCCACGATGACCTGCCGGCGCCGGGCGAGCAGGCGCTCGATGGCCTCGTACGACCAGCGCTCGGGCGCCGAGACATCCGTTCGCTCCAGGGCGTAGCAGTGCGGCGAGTAGACGATGCCGGGTCCCGAACCGAGCACCGCGCGCGCGGCTCCGCCGACGCTCGAGTGCAGGTGGATCACGTCGGGCGACTCCTCGCGCACCTTCTGCCGCATGCGCGTGAAGAACCCGACGAGGCCACCACGGTAGCCCTCGTGCGCGATCGCACCGGGCAGCCCATGGGTTCCCTGACCGTCACGGGCTCGCGAGAAGAGGGAGTGCTCCGCCTCGGGCACCCCCCGGACGTAATTGACGATGGCGCTCTGGACTCCTCCGCCGAGCGCTTCGGTCACGTGCAGCACGCGCATGGCGGGGCCTCAGGCGAGTGCGACGGGGGCGAGGTCGGCTGCACGCTTCACAGCCCACCGACGGTTCTCCTCGAGATCCTCGATCGTGATCTCGTCGGCTTCGCGCACGAGCGCCAGCCCCGCGCGATCGACGTAGGCCGCCAGGTCGTCCTGGTGGCCGTCGACGTGCTCGCCGTGCGCCGCGCGTCGTGGCACGACGATCGGCCGCTTCCCGAGGCTCAGTGCGGTGAGGATGGAGCCCGTGCCCGCGTGCGAGATGACGAGATCCGCCTCGGCGATCTCCTCCTTCAGCCGCTCGGCGGGGAGGCTCCGCACCGTCTCGATTCCCAGGTCGGAGACATCCGACGGCCCGACCTGCCAGAGCACCGACCACTCGGGCGGGAGCACGGCGTGGAGTCGCCGGATCAGGCGGTCGAACCCGTAGTGGGCGTTGCCGCCCACGCTCACGACGACCCGCGGCGTGGAGCCGGTCTCGGGCACCACGGGAACGACCTCGAAGCCCTCGAAGACCGAGATGGCGTAGGCCCAGCGGTCGTTCTCGGCGAACGGGTACTGCACGTACCGCTTCACGCCGGGCACGCGATCGAGGAGCCGGCCGGTGGCCGACAGCTCACGGACCCGGGTTCCGCTCTCGATGTACGAGAACGGCACCCGCGCGACCTTCGCCGCGAGCATGGCCGAGATCGCCATCTGCGCTCCGGTGCTGTAGACGCGTGCGACCTGCTCGGCACGGAACCGCGGACGCAGGGCGTGGAAGTCGTTCAGGATGCCGAGGTAGTCGCGCGGTGCGCGGTTCGGCAGGGTGATGACGCGCTCCCCGGCGAGGAGCGAGGCGCTCTGCGCCGTGGCATCCGTCACCCAGACGACGTCGTCGCCCTGGGCGATTCGAGGCCGCAGCAGGTGCAGCTGCGTCAGATGGCCGCCGCTCGTCGCCACCAACATCGTCGTCATGTCGTCCCCTTCGCATGGTGCGTGATGTTCGACGACGACGTTGTCGATGTGTTCCGGTGTCCCCCATCCTGCGATCGGCCGATGGGCGGCACAAGCGAGGTATGCCCGGTTTAACCTGTTCTTAATCCGCCCTTCTCATTCGGTGTCATCGACGGCGTCCCCCGCCCGTGCGGTAGTCGGGCGTGGCGAAGACGACGCGATCCGACCAGGGTTCGGAGAACCGCCGCACGAACGTGAGCTCCGACGGGAGCTCGCCCGGCACGTCGCCCTCGATGGTCTGGGCCGCCCCGCCGCTCATCGAGGTGACGATGCCGACATGGTTGATCTCCGCGTCCCCACCCGGGCTGTAGAAGACGAGGGATCCGGGCTCGGGGAGGACGTGCGTCCGCCCGGCGATGCGGTGATGCGCGAACAGTTCGCGCGGCGAGGCGATCGCCGGAAGCCCATGGTCGCGCAGGAGCCACGAGGCGAAGAGCGCGCTCCAGCCGAAGGCGCTGGGCGCCATCCACGGGCTGCCCTCGAGCCGCATCCCGGCCGCCCCCTCGGCCTCCGCGATCACCCGCGCCGCGCCCGAACCTGCTCCCGCACCCGCTCCGGAGCGGACGGCGCTGGCGGAAGTGGTCGCCCGGATGCCGGCGAGGGCCGGATCGGCGACGATCGGCACGGCGAGCGCGGCCGCCCCCACCGCCAGCAGCGCCCTGCGACTGATCCCCGGCGGTGCCGTCGCCGTCCCGTCCACTGCTGCGGCCGCGGCCGCCGCCCATCCACCACGGTCATCCATCCTGACCACCCCCATCTCACGTCCGTCGTCAGCGCAGGTCGTACGACCGCGGGTCCGCTTCCTCCACGGTGCGGGCGATGCGGTGGCCCGTGTGCCACACCGTCACCCAGTCGAACTTGTCGGCGACGCGATAGATCTGCATGTCCGTCCGGAACCCCTGGGAGTCCGGCCTCAGCAGCACGCGCGGCACCCGCCGCAGGCCGTTCACGAAGGGCACGCTCTGCACCCGGTCGGACTGGCCCTGGTTGACGTAGGTCTCCACCCAGCCGTGCTCGATCGACGTGGACAGGCGCATCTTGAAGACGACGTCCGTCCACCTCCCCCGGTTGTAGGGGCCCGAGAGGAACGGCCACGGGTCGCCCGCGTTGAGCTCGTTGCCGCGGATCGCGAACTCGTCGATCGGCTGCTTGACGTCATCGCGGTTCGCGTGGATGACGAACGGCGAACCCTGCAGGTACGGCGGCCCGTAGAGCTGGAACAGGGCGATGTACGCGGTGCCCGCCGGGCCGTTCGGGTTGGCCGGGTCGTTCGCCGGGTAGACCGAGGGGAAGCTCGCCGAGGGCATGTAGGCGAAACCCACGCAGAACTCGTCGCCCTCCCTGAGGTTCTGCCGGCTCGACGACTGGAACCGGACGGTGCCCGACGTCTGGTCGGGATCGCTCTTCGCACGGTTGGGCACCGCGGCCTTGATCACCCGGCGCCGGCTGCCGTGGATCGGGTCGTCCTCGAGCCGGGCGTACGCCGAGCCGATCGTCGCGTAGTGGCTGGACTTCCACTGCGAGAAGGTGCCGCCGTACTGCGCTGCCCAGGCCAGGTCGGACCGCCACCCGCCCGTGACCGCATCGGCCTCGGGACGCGGCGTGTTGGCGGTGATGACGCCCACATACGGAGCGACGATCTCGACGCCGTCGACGGTGGCCCGCGCGGTGATCCAGAACGCCGAGTCGCTCGGGCGGGGGGTGACCCCGTCGACCAGCTTCTTCGTCGTGTCCCAGCGGTACACGTACGCACCGCCCGACGCGGTGGCCGTGCGGGTGCCGTATTGCGGCGGCCCGATGATGATGCGGACGTTCGACACCTTCGTCCCGCCGGTCACCTCGGCGGAGACCAGGACAGTGCCGGTGACGCGTCGTCCCTCGGTCGGTGCGGTGATGCGAATACTGGGCACGTTGCCTCCCCCGAAGCGTTGGTTCCCATTCCCCCGCGAGGCCGAGACCTCGTCCGCCCCCCTCGGCGAACTCCCCGTGCCGGCACGGCGACACGAACCGGTCGTCGCACGACCGTGAGAACTCGGACGGTAGGGTTCGTCCTCGTCTGGCCCCCCAGTTGGGCTGGTTTCGATGCTGTCCCATGCGCGGTGGCGACGTCAATACTCCCTCCCGAAGTCCCGTTACGGGCGGGTTAACTTCGGGCCGTGCCCGGTGAGTCGGCCGCCCCCGCGGAATACGCTGACGGAAGCGGTTACCCGCACTCGCCGGCGAGCGTTTCGGGCGTGGACATGGGAAGGGGCAGCACGAACATGACTCACGAGCAGGGGGGCCGCGAGGGCGGCGGCTGGTCTCGACGCCAGCTCCTCATCGGGTCGGCGGCGGGGGTCCTCGCCGCGGGCGGCGGGTGGTCCACGGCGGCGCAGGCCGCGTCGCCCATTCCGACCCTTCCCGGCGAGATCAGCCGCACGGCGACGCGCTACACGCGCGACGCGAAGCTGCCCTACGAGTGCATCGACGTCTCGATCTCAGGCGACGTGGCGCGGCTGTTCGTGCCGCACACCGCCGTGCCGAAGTCCAAGACGGCCGTCGGCGTGCTATGGGTGTTCCACTCGAACGGCAGCACGCACACGTCCCTCGACGGCGCGCACCTCTACAGCGGCGAGCTGGCCGCTGAGCGGGGCGCGGTGGTGATCTGCCCCGACTACGGCGGCAGCCTGTGGACCACGGAGGCGGCGATCCAGTACCAGAAGAACGCCACGGCATACGTGACCGCCGTCTGGAAGGTCGGCTTGAGCTTCCTTCGCGCCAACTCGGGCGGCGGGCCGCTCATGACCTACAGCTACGGGACGAAGCTCATCCCGGCGCTTCGGGGCATGTACCTCGCGAACGCGGCCTACGACATGGAGGACCTGTACGACCGCGACGACCGCGTGCGCACGACCTACAAGTTCGACCGTGCCGCGGCCGTCGCCACGAATCCCGCGCGCCTTCCGCAGTCCTCGTGGACCGGCGCCCGGTTGAAGACCCTGGTCTCGGCGGCCGACCCCCTGGTGCCGCCCGCCGCCCACGGCGTCGCGCTGGCCGACATGGCCCGCCCCGTGGCGGCCGAGGTGATCGTGCAGTGGCACCCCTACGGACACACGGTTCCGGGCTGGAGTTCGAAGGACATGATCACCACCTTCGAGGGCTGGTACTGACCCGCGCCGCGGCGGGTCGAGCGCATCGAGCGGTGCGGTCGACCCGTCTTCGGGCGCGCCCGAACGACGAGATCACAGGGTTCGTCGGGAAGTCACCGACTTGTAACCGCGCGGAAACAAGCGCCCGCAGGGCGCTTGCTAGAACTGGGACAGGGCTGGTGGGGCATCCAACGGTGGCCCCACTCTGACGAGAGGCGACTACGTGAGAGTTTCAGTGATCGGATGCGGATACCTCGGTGCCGTGCACGCTGCGAGCATGGCCGAACTCGGCCACGAGGTGGTGGGAATCGACGTCGATGAGGCGAAGATCGCGCGGCTCGCCGTGGGTGAAGCGCCGTTCTTCGAGCCGGGACTCCCCGAACTGCTCCGCTCCGCGGTCGCCTCAGGGCGTCTCACGTTCTCGACCGACATGGCGGATGCCGCGGGCGCGACGGTGCACTTCATCGCCGTCGGCACGCCGCAACTGAAGGGCTCGTACTCGGCGGACCTCAGCTACGTCGACGCGGCCGTCGAGGGCATCCTCGAGCACGCGGCATCCGGCGACCTCATCGTCGGCAAGTCGACGGTGCCGGTCGGCACGGCGGAGCGCCTGGCGGGCCTCATCGCCGACAGCGGCACGGGCGCGACGCTCGCCTGGAATCCGGAGTTCCTTCGAGAGGGATTCGCCGTGAAGGACACGATCAGTCCGGATCGCCTCGTGTACGGGGTACCGACGGATCCCGATGCGGCCGCGACGGCCGAGCGCATGCTCTCGGAGGTGTACGCGACGGCGCTCGCCGCGGACACCCCCCTGATCGTCACGGACTACGCGACCGCCGAGCTCGTCRAGGTGTCGGCGAACGCGTTCCTCGCCACGAAGATCTCGTTCATCAACGCCATGGCGGAGATCGCCGAGGTCACCGGCGCCGACGTCACCCAGCTCGCCGACGCGATCGGGTTCGACGCGCGTATCGGCCGCAAGTTCCTGGGCGCGGGAGTCGGGTTCGGTGGCGGCTGCCTGCCGAAGGACATCCGCGCGTTCACGGCGCGCGCCGAGGAGATCGGACGCGGCGAATCGGTCGCCTTCCTCAAGGAGGTCGACGCGATCAACCTGCGGCGCCGGCACCGGGTCGTGGAGCTCGCGGTCGATGCGCTCGGCGGCGAGCCGCTCGGCAAGAAGGTGGCGGTGCTGGGCCTCGCGTTCAAGCCGTTCTCGGACGACATCCGGGACTCCCCCGCCATCGACGTGGCGGTGCGCCTGCGCGGTCTCGGCGCCGACGTGGTCGCGATCGACCCCGAGGCCATCGAGAACTCGAAGCGGCTGCACCCGCAGCTCGAGTTCAGCGACGACCTGAGCGCGGTCCTCGACGGGGCGGACCTCGTCGTGCTCGTGACGGAGTGGAACGAGTACCGCCACCTGGACCCGGTCTGGGCCGGCGAGCTCGTGGGCGTGCGGTCCGTGATCGACGGACGGAACTGCCTCGACGCCAAGGCCTGGCGCGAGGCCGGGTGGACCTACAAGGGGCTCGGCCGGCCCTGAGCCCAGACACGAGGATGCCCCGGGGTGCTCCACCCCGGGGCATCCGCGTGCCGCGGCATCCGCCTCACTCGTGCGTCGTGAGCACCTGCGAGACGGGGCGACGGGGCGAGCGAGCCACCCGGAAGCCCGCTTCGGGCGAGTAGCCGATCGCGATCATGCAGATCACGTCCTCGCTGTCGGGGATGCCCGCCGCCTGGCGCAGCGCGTCGGTGCGGTCGTTCGTCATCGACCAGTTGAGCATGCACGAGCTCACGCCGAGGCCGTGCAGCGCCCAGACGAGGGTCATCGCGAAGAGGCCGCCGTCGATCCAGCGCTGGTTGCGCTCCGCGGCCCCGGYGAAGAGGCCGCGCTCCACGGTGACCACGAGGACGCTGCGCACCTGGTCGCGGAAGCCGCCGTTGCCGTTCTGGTGGGCGAGGATGCGGGCGGCGTCCTCCGCGCCGCTGAAGGCGTGCACCCGGCCGGCCTGCCGGTTGCACACCGACGGCGTGTAGGTCGCGAGGCGCACCGCCTCCTCGATCGTGGCGGGCTCGACGGGGCGGGTCTCGTCGAAGTCGCGCACGCTGTGCCTGGTGGCGAAGAACCGGTCGAGTTCGACGGCGCCGAAGAGCGGTGCCGGCAGGGCCGGCGGACTCACGTCGTCGTCCACCGCGCCGCCGTCGTTCCAGGTGAGCAGCGCTCCCTTGGCGTCTTCGGCGAACCGCAGGTACGCGGCATCCGCCTCCTGGGCGCCTGCGACGGGGATGAGCATCGACAGGCGGTGCTCCACCGCCGCCCCGAAGGGCTGCTTGGGGCGGCGCAGGCTCAGCCCCTTCTCCACCCGGTGGTAGTCCTTGGTGAGCTGCGCCTCGAGGTTGACGCCGGAGACGACCGGCGTCACCGCGTCATCCACGGGCGCGGCCGAGTCGCGATACCTGCGGTAGTCGCGCAGGAACTCCGAGTACATCAGCCAGCCCCGCTTCGCGCGCCGGACCGGTCCCCGCAGCGGCTTCTTGATGGTGTCGAACATGAGGACTCCCCCTTTCCTTCGGTTCACGGGTTCACACGACGTGGACGTCACGGGCGCCCGCGATCACCTCGTCGATGACCACGAGCGTGTCGCGCCATCCTCCGACCGCCCGGCACGGCACCCCGGTCGCGATGACCGGGAAGTCGTTGCCGTCGGGGTCGAGGCGGTCGCCGACGAACAGCATCGACGACGCGGGGATCCCCGTCGCATCGATGAGCTTGCGGATGCCGTAGGCCTTGTCGACGCCCTTGCGGGTGATGTCGATCGAGGTCGAACCGCCCGAGCGCACTTCGAGATCGGGCAGGTCGGCCTGTACGGCCGAGCGGAGGGCGGCCTTCTTCTCGCCGGTCGGATCCCACAGCCGCTTGGCGTCGACGGGTGCGGCCTGACCGAGCGCCGAGAAGGTGACCTGGGATCCGCGGTGCTCGATGCGCGGTCCCCACGCGGGGCCCTCGTCGAAGCCGAGCTCAGCCGACCGCCGCTCGAGCGAGGACGACGCCCGGCCCGCCTCGTCGGCGGTGAGGTCCTCGGCGTACAGCTGGCGCCAGTCGCCGTCGGCGAAGCGCAGGTACCGCGTGCCGCACGTCGGCATGAGGTGGAGCCGCCCGAGCTCCGCGCCGTGCACGTCGAGGGCTTCGACGACCTGCCTGCGGAACTGCGAGAAGTCGCCGCCAGAGATGATGCACACCTCCGTGTGCTCGAGCAGCCTCGTGAGCGCGGCCGCCATCTCGGGCTCGATGCGGCTCTTCGACGGCGCCAGCGTGTCGTCGAGGTCGAACGCGATGAGCTGCGGGCGGTTCATGGCAGCGTGGCGGCGACCGACTTCAGCCAGAGCGCCAGGTCGGGACCGAGGTCCTCGCGATCCAGCGCGAGCTGCATCACGGACTTGAGGTAGTCGAGGCGGTCGCCGGTGTCGTACCGGCGGCCGCGGAACACGACGCCGTAGACGCCGCCCGCGATGGACTCGTCGGCCGCGAGCACCTGCAGGGCGTCGGTCAGCTGGATCTCGCCGCCCTTGCCCGGCGGGGTCTCCTCCAGCACGTCGAAGACCTCGGGCCGCAGCACGTAGCGCCCGATGACGGCGAGGTTCGACGGCGCGTCCGCGGCGGCCGGCTTCTCGACGAGGCCCGTCACCCTGACGACGTCGGCCTCGTCGGTCGGCTCGACCGCGGCGGCGCCGTACATGTGGATCTGGTCGGGATCGACCTCCATCAGGGCGATCACCGTCGCGCCCCGCGCTGCGCTCTCCTCGATCATCTTGGTGAGCAGCACATCGCGCTCGTCGATGAGGTCGTCGCCGAGCAGCACCGCGAAGGTCTCGTCGCCGATGTGCTTGCGCGCCCGGAGTACGGCATGCCCCAAGCCGAGCGGGTCGCCCTGCCGCACGAAGTGGATGTCCGCCAAGCTGCTCGAGTGCATGACCCGGTCGAGCTTGGTCTGGTCGCCCTTCTGCTCCAGCGTCTGCTCGAGCTCGGTGACCCGGTCGAAGTGGTTGGCGAGGGCGTTCTTGTTGCGGCCGATGATCACCAGGATGTCGTCGATCCCGGCGGCGACGGCCTCCTCCACCACGTACTGGATCGCCGGCTTGTCGACGACCGGAAGCATCTCCTTCGGCATGGCTTTCGTGGCCGGCAGGAACCTGGTGCCGAGGCCTGCGGCAGGAATGACGGCTTTCATCGGTGTTCTCCCCATGTCGCGACTGTAACCAGCCCGCATGAAGCTGGGATTACGAACGCGGGTCATTCTCGTGCCTCGCGTACCCTGACTGCATGCACACGAGTCGGATGCCGCG
Organism: Agromyces sp. P1_H4; assembly: GCF_056405255.1. Classification (NCBI taxonomy): domain Bacteria; kingdom Bacillati; phylum Actinomycetota; class Actinomycetes; order Micrococcales; family Microbacteriaceae; genus Agromyces; species Agromyces sp. P1_H4. The sequence goes on from NZ_JBFUCL010000004.1 coordinate 22,960, forward strand.
GCGGGTCGTGGCGGCCGCGCGGTGGCTGTTCCCGGCCTACGCCGTGGTGCTGGCGCTCATCGTGTTCCTGCCCGCGCGCGAGGCGGGGCGCCTCACGGGGGTCGTCGGATGGCTGGCACTGCAGGCCGGAAAGCTCGGCATCCCGGTCGATCCCGCGTACATCGTGCTCGAGTTCACGGCCAACATCGTGCTGTTCCTGCCGTTCGGGCTGCTCGCGACGGTCGCCTACCCCCGCCTCCGCCCGGTCCTGGTGATCGCCATCGGGTTCGCGTCGAGCGTGGTCATCGAGCTGGTGCAGCTCGCGATCCCCTCGCGGTACGCGACCGTGTCCGATGTCATCGCCAACTCCGTCGGTACGGCGATCGGATCCCTCGTCGCCGTCGCCGTGGCGAGATCGATGACGCCGACCGCGGCCTCGACCGGCCCATCGGCGAAACCCTCGGCCGAGGCATCCGCCGCCCCCTGACGACCGTCGTTCAGCCCTTCGCACCGCGCGCGACGCCGGCACTGGCCCCGGGTGCGGCGACGCCCCGCGCGTGCGCGATGGCGTCGGCGGCACGCACGAGCGCGAGGTGCGAGAGCGCCTGGGGGGTGTTGCCGGCCTGCCGCGCGGTTCGCGGCTCGGCCTGCTCTGCGAGGAGTCCGACGTCGCCCGCGCGGGCGAGCAGGCGGTCCATGAGCGCGGTCGCGTCGTCGAGCCGGCCGGAGTGGGCGTACTGCTCGACGAGCCAGAACGAGCACGCGATGAACGTGCTCTCGTCCCCGGGGACGCCGTCGATCTCCATCTCGGTGCGGTACCTGCAGACGAGGCCGTCGCGGATCAGCATCTCCTCGATGCGCGCGACCGTGCCCAGCATCCGCGGATCGTCGTAGGGCACATACCCGACCTGGGCGAGCTGCAGGAGGGCGGCGTCCACCTCGGTCGTGCGCTCGAACTGCACGTAGCTGCCGAGCGCCGCGTCGAATCCGCCGCGTTCGATCCCTTCGGCGAGGGCGTCGCGGATGTCGCGCCAGCGGTCGACCGGCCCGGTGCGACCGTCGTGCTCCACGGCGCAGACGGCCCGGTCGAACGCCGCCCAGAGCATGACTCGGGAATGCGTGAAGTGGCGCTCGGGCCCGCGGATCTCCCAGATCCCCGCGTCGGGCCGGTCGAGCTGGCGCTCCGCCTCGGCGAGCAGCGCCAGCTGCAGCGACCAGGAGAAGTCGTCGTCGTCGGCGCCCGAATGCCTGGTGACGTCGAGCGCGATCATCACCTCGCCGAAGACGTCGGCCTGGTACTGCTCGGATGCCGCGTTGCCGGCGCGCACGGGCGCGCTGCCCTCGTACCCGGGCAGCGAGGGCACCACCCATTCGGGCAGCCGTCGCTCGCCGGCGAGCCCGTACATGATCTGGAGGTCGGCGGGATCACCCGCGATCGCACGGAGCAGCCACTGCCGCCACGCCTCCGCCTCGTGCGTGAACCCATGGTGGATGAGCGACTCGAGGGTCAGCGCCGCATCCCGCAGCCACACGTAGCGGTAGTCCCAATTGCGTTCGCCGCCGAAGTCCTCGGGCAGGCTCGTGGTGGCCGCCGCCACGATGCCGCCGGTGTCCCGGTGGGTGAGCAGGCGCAGCACGAGCAGCGAGCGCCGCACCTCGTCGTCGTACGCCCCCGGCTCGATGCAGGCGCTCACCCATTCGCGCCACCAGGACGCGGTCGCGGCGATCGCCGCGTCGACGTCGACCGGCGCGGGCACCGGCAGGTGCGCGGCGAACCAGGTGAGCTGCAGGTCGACCGTCTCCCCCGGGCGCACGTCGAAGGCGGCGCGATGCGCGTGCCCCGTCGCGGTCAGGCGCGGCCCGCGCACCACGAGCGCGTCGGGGCCGGCCACGGCGAGCAACTCGGGGGCGTCGACCGTGCCTACCTGCCGCACCCATGGCAGCGTGGCTGCGTAGTCGAACCGCACCCGCAGCTCCTGCATCATCGGCACGCGTCCGCTGATGCCGCGCACCCTGCGGATCACGTCGGTACGTCGCCCGTCGCCGTCGGCCGTGCCGTTCCCGAGCGGCATGAGGTCGATCACCTCGACAACGCCCTGATCGGTGCTCCAAAGGGTCACGAGCGTGAAGGTGTCGGTCTCGTAGTGTCGCGACGCGACCGCCGCGGCATCCGCCGGCCGAAGCAGCCACGCGCCCTGCTCCACGTCGCCGAGGAGCGCCCCGAAGACCGAGGCCGAATCGAAGCGCGGGGCGCAGAGCCAGTCGATCGAGCCGTCGTCGCCCACGAGCGCGGCGGTGCGGCAGTCGCCGATGACGGCGTACCCCTCGATCGGTCGGGGCATGTCAGGGCCGGCCGAGTCCGCGCACCTGCCACCCGGCGGCGCGCCAGGAAGCGGCGTCGAGGACGTTGCGCCCGTCGATGAGCCGTCGTTCGGCGACGAGCCGGCCGGTCTCGACCGGGTCGAGGGCGCGGTACTCGCGCCATTCGGTGACGAGCACGACGAGCTCGGCGCCGCGCAGGGCGTCTCGGGTCGAGGTGGTGTAGTCGAGCTGCGGGTGCCGCGCGCGGGCGTTCTCGACGCCCTCGGGGTCGGTGGCGACCACCTCGGCTCCGAGCCCGCGCAGGTTCACCGCCACATCGAGCGCCGGCGAGTCGCGCACGTCGTCGGACTCGGGCTTGAAGGAGACGCCGAGCACCGCGACCCGCTTGCGGTGCACGGATCCGCCGAGCGCGTCGACGGCGAGGTCGACCACACGCTGGCGCTGGCGCAGGTTGATGGCGTCCACCTCGCGCAGGAAGGCGAGCGACTCGCCGCGGCCGAGCTCCTCGGCCCGGGCGGTGAACGCGCGGATGTCCTTCGGCAGGCAGCCGCCGCCGAAGCCCACCCCGGCATTGAGGAACCGCCGTCCGATGCGCGCGTCGTGGCCGATCGCGTCGGCCAGCGCGGTCACGTCGGCCCCGGTCGCGTCGGCGATCTCGGACATCGCGTTGATGAAGCTGATCTTCGTGGCGAGAAACGCGTTGGCGGCGACCTTCACGAGCTCGGCCGTGGCGTAGTCGGTCACGATCCGGGGCGTGCCCGCCTCGATCGCCGCCCGGTAGACGTGATCGAGCACGGATGCCGCGTGCTCGTCGCCGTCAGCCACCCCGTAGACCAGCCGATCGGGCTGGAGCGTGTCGTTCACTGCGTAGCCCTCGCGCAGGAACTCGGGATTCCACGCGAGGCTCGCGTGCGGGGCCGCCTCCGCGATCCGTTGGGCGAGGCGCGCCGCGGTGCCCACGGGCACGGTGCTCTTGCCGACCACGAGCGCGCCGTCGGCGAGGTGCGGCAGCAGCGACTCGAACGCCGCGTCCACGTGCGAGAGGTCGGCGGCGTTCGAGCCCGCGGTCTGGGGTGTCCCCACGGCGACGAAGTGCACCTCGGCGCCCGCGGCATCCGCGATGTCAGTGCTGAATCGCAGCCGACCGGTGGCGGTGGCCGATCGCAGGATCTCGGGCAGGCCGGGCTCGAAGAACGGCGGGCGTGCCGCGGCGAGCTGCGCGATCTTCCGCTCGTCGAGGTCGATGCCGACGACCTCGTGGCCGAGCTCGGCCATCGCCGAGGCGTGCACGGCGCCGAGGTAGCCGCAGCCGATCACCGAGATGCGCATGGAAGGCCCCTTCCGTCGGGTCAGACCATTCTGGTGCATGACCGGGGCCTGTCGGTTCGACGGGTCGAAGCCCCGCTCAGCCACACGGGGCCTCGCGGAGCGTCACCGCGGTCGGATTGATCATCGGCGTGGTGCGGACCTCCGTGTCGCCATAGGCTCCCGGCGCACCGGCGAAGGTGACACGCACCAGTGCACTCTGCCCGTCCACCATGTCGATCGTGACCTTCTCCGCGGGACGAGCGAGGTCGGTGACCGACGGTCCGGTCCTCGCTGCGAGGCCGGGCTGGGGCACCTCCATGGCGGTGGTCGCGGCGCCGACGGGACCATAGAGGAACACCTCGGTGCGATAGAAGTCGTACAGGCTGCTGTCGACGTAGTCGGGGAGTCGAACGTCGTCAGGGATGTCGAAGGTCAGACGTACTTCGACGGTGTAGCTGGGGGCGCGGGGCGCGCAGGCATCAGTCGTGACGGTCGCCTGGGTGTGCAGGTAGTAGTCGATCTTGGACACCGAGCGGTCGCGGAAGTAGACCCCGACGACGGTGGCGCCCTCGTTGGTCGTGGGCAGCACTCCCTGCAGGCGCGTCCCGTCGAGAAGGGCCTGCGTCGTCGGGTCGGCGCTCCACATCATGAGCGTCCCCTGGTCGGCCGCGTCGATGAGGGCCTCCCCCATCGCCCAGAGGTCGTAGTCGGCCAACATGACGCGCGCGAACACCGCGGATGCCACGGCCGCGAAGTATACGTCCGAGTCCACGCCCTCGGGATACCGGAAGTACGCCTGGTTGAGAAGCGTGGACACCGCGTTGTCACTCGTCAACTGTGCCCCGTCGGGCAGCGCGACCGGACCGATCACCTCGAGCAGGCGAGACAGCGCGATCGGATCGAGCGACACGATGGCGTCGGGTGCGATGCCGTACGTACGCTGCCAGTTGGCGGAGATGATCTGCGCAGCGGTCGGGAAGTCCGGCCGGCTCGTCGACAGGTTGATGCTGTCGAGGAAGATCGAGTCGTACAGCTGCGTGGCGCCCTCGCCGACCGGTACCTCGACCGAGATGGCCGTCGGGAAGTCCCGGCTCGAGACCTGACGGACGACGTCGACCGTGCCGTTGTGCACGGAGAGGAGCGTCTGGGCTGCCGGACCGCCGCCGAGCGCCGTGGCCTCGGCGTTGTTGAGGAATGCGAGTACGACATCCTTCTGTCCGTCGATCGCCAGCATCGCGCCGACGCCCGCGAGTGCACCGCCCACTTGCGGGATCGTCTCCTCCGCGGTTCCGAGCATCTCGTCGAACTCGTCGACGGCCTCGGAGACGGGTCCGATCGTCGCATCGGCGTCGATCGATCGCACGCGCTCGTGCAACTCGCTGACGGTTACCTCAGCGGTCGCGACGAGCTCGGTCGCCCGGCGCAGCGGCGCCAGGTCGAACCCGCCGGTCTCGGGATCGCGCTGCAGTTCAAAGGTGCTCACGAGATCGACCGCCGGGTCGACGATCTTCCTCGACGCCTCGTCGACTCCCTCGGCGATCACGCGCACGGCGCGGAGGTTCTCGCCCACGACCGGCACGGACTCGGCGGTGCGCCACAGCGGCGTGCTGGTCGGTGCGACCGCCCGTCCGGCTGATGACGAGAGGCGGTCGGCGATCGGCTGGAGCTCGTCGAACCTTCGATCGTCGGCGGCCTGTCGGAGGTCCGCGACGGCGGCGCGGGCCGCTTCGAGGTCGCTGCGCACCGACGTGGCGTCGTCGTACACCGACCAGGCCGCGAAACCTCCGCCGATGAGCGCAAGCGCCAGCGTCGGCCAGACGATCACATGGGCGATCCATCGTCGGTCGGGCCCGGGCCCACCGCGCGCGAGCGTCATGCTCACCTCCACGCCCGACTCGCCGTTCGGGTCGGCGGCGGGCGGGCCCGCCGCACGGGGGCGGGCCTTCGGTCACGGTACCCCCGATCCTGTCCTCCTTTCAGAGGACACCGGGAGATGCCCCCCGAAATGGGGCACGGCTCAGACCACCGAGGTCGCGCCCGCGGCATCCGCTCGATCGCGACCGCTCGCGCGTCGGAGCAGGCGTTCGAGCGGCCCGCGCCCGAGGTACCGGCGCCAGAGCCACGCGAACACCATGGACCCGACGATGAGGCCGATGAGCAGTGGCCACGAGTCGTCGGTCGGGATGCCGTCCTCCACGCGGATCGCGAGCGAGATCACGACGAGGTGGATCGTGTAGATGCTGAGCGGCATCGACCCCATCGCGGTCACCGGCGAGAGCACTGCGCCGGCCACCCGGCGCACCGCAGGCCGGGCGAGCGCCGTGAGGGTGAGCAGCGCCGCCACGACCAGGGCGCCGACTCCGACGTTGCCGAGGGTCTCGAGGGAGGCGCGGAGCGGCACCGACCAGCCCGCGTCGCCCACGAGCTCGGGCGGGGGCAGCCGCGAGGCGATCGGCAGGAACATGGATGCCGCGGCCGCGCCGACGAGCGCCGTCGTGCCGATGACCCGGGGCGAGGTCAGGTCCATGCGCGCGAGCGCCAGGCCGATGAGCATCACCGGCACCCAGACGATGACGGGATAGGCGCCGCCGACGATCCAGTCCGAGAGGAAGCGGAACGGCGTCTGCCGCACCGCTTCGGCGAGCGCCGTACGCGTGCCGAGCTCGGCGAGCGCCGGCGTCACGGTGAGCAGCCCGATTCCGAGCGCGAGCGCTCCTCGCGGCGGCAGGAACAGCAGCGGCAGCATGAGCAGGAATGCGACGCCGTAGACGTCGAGGATGATGTAGACGAGTGGATGCAGCGTCGCCCAGATCAGCATCCCGAGCGCGATGAGGATCACCGCCCGCACCGCGATCTGGCGGCGCAGTTCCCCGCGGTCCTCGGCGATGGGGCGCGTGCCTCCCGAGATGAAGCCCAGCCCGATGCCCGCCGTGAGGGCGAACAGCAGGCGAGGCCGTTCGTCGGCGATCGCGATGAGCGCGGCCGCGTCGACGGATGCCACGGCGGGTGCCACGTGCGCCACGAACATGCCGATGAGCGCGAACCCCCGGGCGGCGTCGACCCCGTCCACTCGGTTGAGGCGCGCGCGGCCGCTCATGCGCGGGTCAGTGGCGGCCGTTGAGCACGCCGCCGCTCTCCTCCAGGTAGCAGACGCCGCAGAGCGACTCGTAGGTCACGTCCTCGCCGTCGATCGCGACCTGGTCGCCGTCGAACACGAACACCCCGCCGATGCGGCGGGCGTTGAAGATCGCCTTGCGGCCGCAACGGCAGATCGTCTTCAGTTCCTCGAGGCTGTGCGCGACCTCGAGCAGTCGGCGGCTTCCGGGGAACGCCGTCGTCTGGAAGTCGGTGCGGATGCCGTAGGCGAGCACCGGGATCGAGTCCATGAGGGCGATGCGCAGCAGGTCGTCGACCTGCTCCGCCGCGAGGAACTGCGCCTCGTCGACGAGCAGGCAGCTCACGTCGCGACCGTGCGCCTCGATCACGCGAGTGCGGTGCTGCTGGAACCGGTCGAGCACGTCGTCTTCGGGCCCGATCGTGAAGTCCACCTCACGCACCACGCCGAGCCGCGACACGATGCTGCGATCGCCCTTCGTGTCGACCGAGGGCTTGGCCAACAGCACCCGGTGCCCGCGCTCCTCGTAGTTGAACGCCGCCTGGAGCAACGCCGTCGACTTGCCGGAGTTCATCGCCCCATAGCGGAAGTACAGTTTCGCCATCTACTCGAGCAGCCCGTCCTCCGCCGCGCGGCGGATCAACTCCGATTTGCGGCTCGCCGGACGCCCGGCGCGCGCATACTTCTCGCGCACCCGCCGCAGGTAGGTCTTCGCGGTCTCGTAGCCGACGTCCATCCGGGCGGCGACCTCTGCGGTGCTGTAGCCCTGCGCATAGAGGCGGAGCGCCCGCTCCTCGGCGGCGCTGAGATGCGCCGCGCCCGCGTCATCGACGGCCGGCTTCGCCGCGGCATCCGGTGCACGCCCACCGTCGGCCGATGCCGGCCGTCGGTGACCGCGGTCGCCCCGGATGACGCTCCGGGCGAGTTCGACGAGCTGCTCCGCAGGAAGGGTCTTCGAGGCGAACGCGGCAGCGCCCGCCGCGATGCAGCGATCGCGTGACGCGTCGTCGTCGACGCCGCTCACCACGACGACCTTGGCGCCGGCCGCGAGGCAGGCGCGGATGCGCGACTCGATCGAGACGGTGTCGCCGAGCTGCAGGTCCATGAGCACGAGGTCGACGGGGAACGCGGGGTCGCGGATGAGGTCCATCCAGGCCGTCGCCCGCACGACCACCTCGAAGTCGGGCGCGTGGTCGGTGAACCAGGTCGCCAAGCTGTCGACGATCAGCCCGTGGTCGTCGAGCAGTGCCAGTCGCACCCGCGTGGTGGGCGCATCCGCACCCTGCCCCAGGGGCGAGCCGGCCTCAGCCGGGAACATGACTCAACTCCACCCTGACATTCTCGCGCGTCACGAGCGCTTCCGCTCGCATCGACACCGCACGGGCGACGGCGATGAACCGGTCGAGCTCACGCCGCGAAGGCGCCGTCGCCCCGTTCGCCGAGGTGATGACGAGGCGACGGCGCGACACCTCGAGCTCGATCGACACCCGGATGCCCGCAGAGCGGCTCCCTTCGCTGAGCCAGGTGAGCAGCGCCGTCAACGCCGAGCGCTGGTCGTCGGCGAGATCATCGGATGCCCCGGTGGGGTCGTCGACCGACACGGGAATGCCGCGCGACATCCGGATCGTGGCGGCGAGGTCGTCGAGCCACGTCGACTCGATGCCGGCCTTGAGCGCGCGCCGCAGGGCCTCGGCGAGCTCCCTTGCACGGTCGGCGTCGGCGACCGAGATGCGATCCGCCGTCATCACTCCGGCGAGGAAGGGCAGCACCTCGCGGCCGAGCACCGAGACGCGGCTCTGCTGCACGGACCGCGCGATGCCCGCCCGCAGCTCTCCGTCGCGCTGGAGTGCGGCGCGGTTCGCCTCCCGCTGCCAGGCGAGCGTCACGGCGACGATCGCCCACGAGTAACCGGCCGCCGCCGCGGTCAGCGCGAGCACGGACGCCGACTCCACGGCGACGAGCGTGACGATGGGCGCGGCGATCACGGTGGTCGCAGGCGAACCGATGATGAGGATCGAGAGCACCGCCGTCGCGACCACGCCACTGAAGAGCAGCGAGAGCCAGGTGCAGAACGGCGCCAGCGACAGGATGAGCATGCCGACGACGACCGGACCGAAGTCGTCGTAGAGGAACCGGTTGGCACCGATGGTCGACAGGTACTCGGCGATGGCGCCCCCAAGAGCGAGCGCCACGACCAGCCACAGCGATTCCGTGCGGAACGGCGCCCGGCCCGGAGCCGCGAGAAAGGCCGCGCACCCGCCGGCGGTGGCGACGAGCGCGACGGCGAGGAATGCCGCCCACGGCGAGCCGACCTCCGACCAGTGCGCGACCGTCAACACGACGGACGTCGTGACGGTGAGCCCCGCGCCGACCACGACGAGCGGGGCGGCAGTGATGCCGCCGATCGGGTCCGCCTCCTGCTGCGTGAGTCGCATCCGGCTCATTCGCCACCCTCGGGCACGGCGAGCACCACGGTGGTGCCGACGGTCCTCGTCGACCAGAGGCGCACGTTGCCGCCCTCCTGCTCGACCCTGGCG
>NZ_JBFUCL010000005.1:0-29556 GCF_056405255.1 Agromyces sp. P1_H4
GGGTTGACCGACTGCGACGGCGCATGACGACGAGCGGATGCCGCGGCGTCCGCTCGTCGTCTGCAACGTGTTGCTCGTCGTCGAGACGGGATCGGCAGCGGCTCAGACGTCGTCGAGGTCGGAGGGCAGGCTCGCCTCGGTGCCGGGCACGCCGAGGTCGGCCGCACGCTTGTCGGCCATGGCGAGGAGACGCCGGATACGGCCGGCCACCGCGTCCTTCGTCATGGGCGGGTCGGCGTGGTGGCCGAGCTCGTCCAGGCTCGCCTCACGGTGCGCGAGGCGGAGCTCTCCGGCGTACTTCAGGTGGTCGGGGATGTCGTCGCCGAGCAGCTCCATCGCCCGCTCGACTCGCGCGCAGGCGGCCACGGCGGCCTGCGCCGACCGGCGGAGGTTGGCGTCGTCGAAGTTGACCAGTCGGTTCGCGGTGGCACGGACCTCGCGACGCTGGCGCAGCTCCTCCCAGTTGCGCACGGTGTCGGTGGCGCCCATGAGCGCGAGCATCGAGCTGATGGCCTCGCCGTCGCGGATCACGACGCGGTGCACGCCGCGCACCTCGCGGGCCTTCGCCGAGATGCCGAGTCGTCCGGCGGCTCCCACGAGGGCCATCGCCGTCTCGTTGCCCGGGCAGGTGATCTCCAGGGCGGCCGAGCGGCCGGGGTCGGTCAGGCTGCCGTGCGCGAGGAACGCGCCGCGCCAGACCGCCGCGACGTCGTCGCGCGACCCGGTCGTGAGCTTGTTCGGAAGCCCGCGCACGGGGCGGCGGCGTGCGTCGAGGAGACCGGTCTGGCGGGCGAGGGTCTCGCCGCCGTCGAGCACGCGCACGAGGTACTGGTTCGACCGGCGGATGCCCGACGGCGAGATGACCGACACGTCGGGGCGAACGCCGTAGAGCTCGCCCAGGTCGCGCGTCACCCGGCGGGCGATCGTCGGCGAGTCGAGCTCGGCCTCGATGGCGATGCGTCCGGAGATGATGTGCAGCCCACCGGCGAAGCGCAGCACGGAAGCCAGTTCGGCGGCCCGCACGGTGGTCTTCGGCACCTCGACCCGCGCCAATTCCTCTTTCACATCGGCGGTCAGTGCCACGTCAGGTCCTTTCCTTCTTCATGTCGCGCGGCCGGGTCATTCACGGCCGCGATCGCGGTGCTTCACGCTGACCGCCACGCCCGGGAACTGCCCGAGTCGCTCGGCGAGCTCGCGGACCAGCGCGACCGAGCGGTGCTTGCCGCCGGTGCATCCGATCGCGATGGTCGCGTGTCGCTTGTTCTCACGCTGGTAGCCGGCCATCACCGGCTCGAGCGCCGTCGCATAGGCGTCGATGAATTCCCTCGCCCCCGGCTGGTCGAGCACGTACTCGGCGACCGCGGCGTCCTCGCCGCTCAGGTGCCGGAGCTCGGGGATCCAGAACGGGTTGGGCAGGAAGCGGGCGTCGGCGACGAGGTCGGCATCGGTGGGTAGCCCGTACTTGAACCCGAAGCTGAGGAGGGTGACCCGAAGCCCGGCACGGCCGGCCTCGGCGAACGTCTCGGTGATGAGGGTCGCCAGCTGGTGGATGTTCAGGTCGGAGGTGTCGACGACGATGTCGCTCGACTCGCGCAACTCGGCCAGGCGGGTGCGCTCGGCGCCGATGCCGTCGAGCAGCGTGCCGTTGCCCTGCAGCGGATGCGGGCGACGCACCGACTCGAAGCGGCGGACGAGCACCGCGTCGGTCGCGTCGAGGAACACGACGCGCACGTTGACGCCCGTGCGCAGGGCCTGGATGATGTCCTGCAGTTCCGAGAAGAAGTCGCGACCGCGCACGTCGACGACGGCGGCGATCCGCGGCAGGGAGGCTCCGGCGCGTTCGACGAGCTCGACGAGGGGGCGGAGCATCTGCGGCGGCAGGTTGTCGACCACGTACCACCCGAGGTCCTCCAGAGCGTTGCCGACCGTGGAGCGCCCGGCACCGGACATCCCGGTGACGATGAGCATCTCCTGATGCTCGGCTTCGGCTGCCATCGTCTCGGGCCCCCTTCCGCGCGTCGACACTCCAGCCTAGCGGGGCGCCGACACGCCGTCGGCGTGCAGGTGCGCGTGGATGGTCGTCGCGAGCGCGGGGCCGATGCCCTTGACCTCGGCGATGTCGGCTTCGCCCGCCCCGCGGAGCCGCGTCACGGAGCCGAAGTGCTTCAGCAACTCCTTCACGCGCGTGGGTCCGAGGCCCGGGATGTCGGAGAGCACGGTGCCGATGTCGCGCTTGCGGCGCTGACGCTGGTGGGTGATCGCGAACCGGTGGGCCTCGTCGCGCACCCGCTGGAACAGGAACAGCGCATCGCTGTTGCGCGGCAGGATCACCGGGAAATCCGCGTCGGGAGTCCAGATCTCCTCGAGTCGCTTGGCGATGCCGCAGAGGTAGATACCCTCGACACCCGACTCCTCGAGCGCCCGCGCGGCGGCCGCGACCTGCGGCTCGCCGCCGTCGACCACGAGCAAGTTCGGCCGGTAGGCGAACTTCTTGCGCCGCTCGGATGCCGCGGCATCCGTCTCCGCATCGGTGCCGCCGGGGGTGCCGCCGGCGCTCGCGCCCGCGCCGTCGGCCGTCCCGGCGTCGGGCCTCGCGAGGTAGGCGAGCCGCCGCGTCAGCACCTGATGGATCGAATCGGTGTCATCGGTTGAGTTCGGGATCGTGAACCGACGGTACTCGTCCTTCCGAGGAAGCCCGTCCTCGAAGACGACCATCGAGGCGACGATGTTGGTGCCACTGAGATGGGACACGTCGAAGCACTCGATGCGCAGCGGCGCATCCGCCATGCCGAGCGCCTCCTGGATGTCCTCCAGTGCACGCGAGCGCGTGGTGAAGTCCGCGCTTCGCCGGGTCTTGTAGAGCATGAGCGCCTGTCGCGCGTTCTGGGTCGCGGTGTCGAGCAGCGCCGCCTTGTCGCCGCGCTGGGCGGCACGCAGCCGCACCTTCCGGCCTGCGAGGCCGGCGAGCCAGTCCTCGACCGCCGGTGCATCGTCGGGCAGTTCGGGAACCACCACCTCGGCGGGCGGCGTCAGGTCCTCGCCGTAGGCGTTCTGCAGCACCGAGTCGACGAGCTCGCCCAACGGCACGTCGAGCTCCTTGTCGACGGTCCACGAGCGCACGCCGCGCACCCGCCCCGACCTGACGATGAACAGGTGCACGGCGGCCGCGAGCTCGTCGTGGTCGATGCCGAAGACGTCGAGGTCGACCTTCTCGCCGAGCACCACGGCGCTCTTCTCGAAGAAGGCCGTGGCGGCCTGCAGTTCGTCGCGGCGGCGCGCGGCGGTCTCGTAGTCCTGCACGGCGGCGGCCGCCTGCATCCGTCGCGTCAGGTCGCCGAGGATCCTTCGGTCCTGATTCTGCATGAAGGCGACGAATCGGTCGACGTTGGCCCGGTGCTCCTCGATGGTCACCTTGCCCGAGCACGGTCCGAAGCACTTGCCGATCTGCCCGGCGAAGCACGGCTTGCCGCTCGCCATCGCCCGTCGGTAGTCGCTGTCCTTGCAGGTGCGGATCGGGAACAGCTTCATGAGCAGGTCGAGTGTCTCGTTGACCGCCCAGACCTTCGGATAGGGGCCGAAGTACCGGGCACCGGGGATCCCGCGCCGTCGGGAGATCATGGCGCGCGGAGCCTCGTCCCCGAGCGTCACGACGAGGTACGGGTAGGACTTGTCGTCCTTGAACCGGACGTTGAACGGCGGGTGGAGCTGGTTGATCCACGTGATCTCGAGCTGCAGCGCCTCCACGTCGCTCTGCACGACGGTCCACTCCACGGACGCCGCGGTCGTGACCATGCGCCGGGTGCGCTCGTGAAGGGTGCGCAGCGGAGCGAAGTAGTTCGAGAGCCGGGCGCGAAGGTTCTTCGCCTTGCCGACGTAGAGCACGCGGCGGTCGGCGTCGAGGAATCGATAGACCCCCGGGTCGGTGGGGATCTCCCCCGCCTTCGGCCGATACGGGACGGTGTCGGTCATCCTCGTCAGCTGGCGACCTCGGCGTGCACGGATGCCGCATCGAAGATCTCACGGAGGAAGTAGCCGGTGTGGCTCGTCGCAACCCGGGCGACCTGCTCGGGCGTTCCGGTCGCCACGACCTGCCCGCCTCCGGATCCGCCCTCGGGGCCGAGGTCGATGATCCAGTCGGCGGACTTGATGACGTCGAGGCTGTGCTCGATGACGATCACCGTATTGCCCTTGTCGACGAGCTTGCCGAGCACCTTGAGGAGCTTGCGCACGTCTTCGAAGTGCAGGCCCGTGGTGGGCTCGTCGAGCACGTAGACGCTGCGCCCGTTCGATCGCCGCTGGAGCTCGGTCGCGAGCTTCACGCGTTGCGCCTCGCCGCCCGAGAGGGTGGTGGCGCTCTGGCCGAGCTGGACGTAGCCGAGGCCGACGTCGACGAGCGTCTTCAGGTAGCGGTGGATCGCCGAGATGGGCTCGAAGAACTCCGCGGCCTCGCTGATCGGCATCTGGAGCACCTCGGCGATGTTCKTGCCCTTGTAGTGCACCTGCAGCGTTTCGCGGTTGTACCGCTGGCCGCCGCAGACCTCGCACGCGACGTACACGTCGGGCAGGAAGTTCATCTCGATCTTGATGGTGCCGTCGCCCGAGCAGGCCTCGCAGCGGCCGCCCTTGACGTTGAAGCTGAAGCGCCCGGGCAGGTACCCGCGCGCCTTCGCCTCGGTGGTCTCGGAGAACAGGGTGCGGATGCGGTCGAACACACCGGTGTAGGTCGCCGGGTTCGAGCGCGGCGTGCGCCCGATCGGTGCCTGGTCGACGTGCACGACCTTGTCGAGCTGGTCGATGCCCGTCACTCGCCGATGCTTGCCCGGGACCTTGCGTGCCCCGTTGAGCCGGTTGGCGAGCACCCGGTAGAGGATGTCGTTGACCAGCGACGACTTGCCCGAGCCGCTGACGCCGGTGACCGCGGTGAAGGTGCCCAGCGGGAACTCGACGTCGACGCCGCGGAGGTTGTTGGCCTCGGCCCCCTGCACGCCGATCATGCGGGCCGGGTCGATCGGTCGGCGACGGGCGGGAATGGCGATCTCCTTGCGCCCCGACAGGTAGTCACCGGTGAGCGACCGCGTGTTCTTCAGGAGGTCGTCGTAGCTGCCGGAATGCACGACCGTGCCGCCGTTCACGCCGGCGCCCGGGCCGATGTCGACGATCCAGTCGGCGGTGCGGATCGTGTCCTCGTCGTGCTCCACCACGATCAGGGTGTTCCCGAGGTCGCGAAGTGCGACCAAGGTGTCGATGAGTCGGCGGTTGTCGCGCTGGTGCAGGCCGATGCTCGGCTCGTCGAGCACGTAGAGCACGCCGGTGAGGCCGGAGCCGATCTGGGTGGCAAGCCGGATGCGCTGGGCCTCGCCGCCCGACAGCGTCGCGGCGGCGCGGGCCAGGTCGAGGTAGCTGAGTCCGACCCGGATGAGGAAGTCGAGTCGGAGCTTGATCTCGCGCAGGACCTGCGCGGCGATCGCCTGCTCGCGATCGGTGAGCTCGAGGCGATCCATGAACGACCTGGCCTCGGTGAGGCTCAGCAGGCCCACGTCGGCGATGCTGTGTTCGTGGACGAGCACCGACAGCACCTCGGGCTTCAGCCGCTTGCCATCGCAGACTGGGCACGGAACCTCGCGGAGGTACTCGGACCAGCGCGCGCGCTGCACGTCGGTCTCGGCCTGGAGATACTGCCGCTCGATGTAGGGAACGACCCCCTCGAAGCCCGACGAGTAGCTCATCTCACGGCCGTACCGGTTGCGCCAACGCACCTTGACCTCGAAGTTGTCTCCGCGCAGCACCGCCTGGCGCGCGTCGTCGGCCAACTCCTCCCACGGGGTGCGGAGCGAGAAGCCGAGATCGCGGGCCAGGCCGTCGAGGAGCTTCTCGTAGTAGTTGTAGAGGCTCTTCCCCTGCGAGGTCCACGGCAGGATGACGCCCTCGGCGATGCTCAGCGACGGGTCGCCGAGCAGCAGCTCCTCGTCGACCGACATCCTGGTGCCGAGGCCGGAGCACTCGGGGCATGCGCCGAACGGCGCGTTGAACGAGAACGTGCGCGGCTCGATCTCGGTGAGCTGGATGGGGTGCTGGTTGGGGCACGACAGCTTCTCGGAGAAGGTCGCCCACGCGGCGGGCCCGGTCTCGTCGACGTAGTTCACCTGCACCAGGCCATCGGTGAGTCGCAGTGCCGTCTCGAGCGAGTCGGTGAGCCGGCCGAGGACGTCGGGACCGGCGACCAGCCGGTCGATCACGACGGAGATGTCGTGCTTGACCTGCTTCTTGAGCACGGGCGGCTCATCGAGGCGGATGACCTCGCCGTCGACCACGGCGCGCGAGTATCCGCCGGCGGCGAGTTCGCGGAAGAGGTCGACGAACTCCCCCTTCTTCTTCGAGACCACCGGGCTCAGGATCTGGTAGCGGGTGCCCTCGGGCAGCTCCATCAGCTGGTCGGCGATCTGCTGCACGGTCTGCCGCTGGATGGGCTCACCGCAGACGGGACAGTGCGGCACGCCGATGCGCGCCCAGAGCAGGCGCATGTAGTCGTAGATCTCGGTGATCGTGCCGACGGTCGAGCGCGGGTTGCGGTTGGTCGACTTCTGATCGATCGACACGGCGGGGCTCAGGCCCTCGATGAAGTCGACGTCGGGCCGGTCGACCTGGCCGAGGAACTGCCGCGCGTACGCGGAGAGCGACTCGACGTAGCGGCGCTGGCCCTCGGCGAAGATCGTGTCGAACGCCAGGGACGACTTGCCGGAGCCCGAGAGACCCGTGAAGACGACCATCGCATCACGCGGGATCTCGACGTCGACGTTGTGCAGGTTGTGCACGCGGGCACCGCGGACACTCAGCTGCGAATGGGCATCGAGACGTGAAACTGGCACCCTACGAGTCTAGGGAGACCCACTGACACGGAGTCCCGCGTTGATCGTGCTCTCAGCGAACATACGTTCGATTCGGGTCCCCACCGAGGCGAACGAAGCGGCAGGTGCTCGTGCTTCCGCGGTTCAGCCGAGGTGGCCCGCCTTCTCCATCTGCCGCAGCTCGCGCTTGAGGTCGGACACCTCGTCGCGAAGCCGTGCTGCCAGCTCGAACTTCAACTCGCCGGCTGCTTCGAGCATCTGCTCGTTGAGGTCGCGGATGAGCTCCTCGAGATCGTTGGCCCCTTCGGCGGCGATGCCCTCCCGCCGCAGGTTGGGCACCGGCGACTTCTTGCGGGCGTCGCGGCCCGCGAGCAGCGCGGCCGTGTCGGCCTCTTCGCGCGCCAGCACCTCGGTGATGTCGGCGATGCGCTTTCGCAACGGCTGCGGGTCGATGCCGTTCGCCCTGTTGTACTCGAGCTGTCGGTCGCGGCGACGCGTGGTCTCGTCGATGGCCGCAGCCATCGAGTCGGTCAGCACGTCGGCGTACATGTGCACCTCGCCCGAGACATTGCGCGCCGCACGGCCGATCGTCTGGATGAGCGAGGTCGACGACCGGAGGAACCCCTCTTTGTCGGCGTCGAGGATGGCGACGAGCGACACCTCGGGCAGGTCGAGGCCCTCGCGGAGCAGGTTGATGCCCACCAGCACGTCGTAGACGCCGGCGCGCAGCTCGGTGAGGAGCTCGACGCGACGCAGCGTGTCGACGTCGGAGTGCAGGTACCGCACTCGCACGCCGGCCTCGGTGAGGAAGTCGGTGAGCTCCTCGGCCATGCGCTTCGTGAGCGTCGTGACGAGCACGCGCTCGTCTCGCTCGGCGCGGAGCCGGATCTCCTCGAGGAGATCGTCGATCTGCCCCTTCGACGGCTTCACCACGATCTGCGGATCGACCAAGCCGGTCGGCCGGATGATCTGCTCCACCACGCCGTCGGCGATGCCCATCTCGTAGCGGCCGGGCGTCGCCGACAGGTACACGGTCTGGCCGACCCGCGCCTTGAACTCGTCCCACTTCAGCGGGCGGTTGTCGAGGGCGCTGGGCAGCCGGAAGCCGTGCTCGACCAGCGTGCGCTTGCGCGACGAATCGCCCTCGAACATCGCGCCGATCTGCGGGACGGTGGCGTGGGATTCATCGATCACGACGAGGAAGTCGTCGGCGAAGTAATCGAGGAGGCAGTGCGGCGCCTCGCCGGGTGCTCGGCCGTCGATGTGGCGGGAGTAGTTCTCGATGCCGGAGCAGAACCCGATCTGCTCCATCATCTCGAGGTCGAACGTGGTGCGCATGCGCAGCCGCTGTGCCTCGAGCAGCTTGCCCTCGCGCTCGAGCTCGGCCAGCCGCTCCTCGAGCTCGAGGCGGATCGTGCCGATCGCGCGCTGCATGACATCGGTGCTCGCGACGTAGTGCGAGCCGGGGAAGACCGGCACGGCGTCGAGCTTCTCGACGACCTGGCCGGTGAGCGGATGCAGGTGGTAGAGCGCCTCGATCTCGTCGCCGAACATCTCGATGCGGATCGCGAGCTCCTCGTAGATCGGGATGATCTCGATGGTGTCGCCGCGCACGCGGAAGTTGCCGCGCGAGAAGTCGACGTCGTTGCGCTGGTACTGCATCGAGACGAACTTGCGGATCAGCCAGTCGCGGTCGACGCGCTGCCCGACCTGGAGCGGCATCATCGCCTTCAGGTACTCCTCGGGGGTGCCCAAGCCGTAGATGCACGACACCGTGGACACCACCACCACGTCGCGCCGGCTGAGCAGCGAGTTCGTCGTGGAGTGCCGGAGCCGCTCGACCTCGGCGTTGATCGACGAGTCCTTCTCGATGAAGGTGTCGGTCTGCGGGACGTAGGCCTCGGGCTGGTAGTAGTCGTAGTAGGAGACGAAGTACTCGACCGCGTTGTTCGGCATGAGCTCTCGGAACTCGGTGGCGAGCTGGGCCGCCAGCGTCTTGTTGTGCGCGAGCACGAGCGTCGGCCGCTGGACCTGCTCGATGAGCCACGCCGTGGTCGCCGACTTGCCGGTGCCCGTCGCGCCGAGCAGCACCACATCGGTCTCGCCGGCGTTGATGCGGCCCGCGAGTTCGGCGATCGCCGTGGGCTGATCACCGCTCGGCCGGTAGTCGCTCACGACCTCGAAGGGACGGACGGATCGTGTGGCCTGCATGCCTTCAAGTCTAGGTTCGGCCGCCGACACTCCGGCCGGAGTCAGCTCCGCGCGAACAGGCTAGGCCGACGCGCGCTCGGCCCTGATGCGGTTCCAGAGGGCGTCGGTCTGGCTCATCGTGTGCGCCATCGAGCCGTCGGTGTCGATGACGACGTCGGCGATCGCCAGCCGCGAGGTGTTGTCGACCTGGGCGTCGACTCGGGCCTGTGCCTGGAGCGGGTCGAACCCGCGCTGCTCGACGAGCCGCTCGACCTGCGTCTTGCGCGGGGCGTTCGTCACGACGATGAGATCGAACGGATGGTCGACGGCCGCCTCGACGAGGAGCGGGACGTCGTAGACGACGACCGCTTCGGGGTCTTCCTGCGCGGCCCGTTCGATGAGCTTGGCCGAGAGCTCCCGAACGGCGGGATGGACGATGGCGTTGAGCTTCGCGCGCGCCGCCTCATCGGCGAAGACCAGCTCGCCGAGCTTCGCCCGGTCGAGCGTGCCGTCGGAGCGGAGCACGCCGGGACCGAACTCGTCGACGATCGCCGCGAGCGCCGGCTTGCCCGGTGCGACGACCCGCCGCGCCAGGTCGTCGGCGTCGATGTGCACCGCCCCGTGCTCCACGAGGCGACGCGCGACCGTGGACTTGCCTGAGGCGATTCCGCCAGTGAGACCGATCAGATACACGCCGACCACTCTATCCGGGTCGAACGCGCCTCTCTCCCGGTCGAACACGACGCCCGGGAGACGCGGAAAGGCCGGCCCCGAGGGACCGGCCTTCCGTATCGCGAAACGCGACTAGTTGTTGCTCGAGAGCTTCTCGCGCAGCGCCGCGAGCGACGCGTCGTCGGCGAGGGTGCCCGCGCCGGCCGAGTCGCTCGAGAACGATGCGGCACCCGAGGTGAACGAGTCGTCGGCCACGGCAGCAGCGTTCGCCGCGGCGACCTGCTTCTTGTGGGCCTCCCAGCGAGCCTGGGCGGCAGCGTAGTCCTGCTCCCACTTCTCGCGCTGGGCCTCGAAGCCCTCGCGCCACTCGTTGGTCTCGGGGTCGAAGCCCTCGGGGTACTTGTAGTTGCCCTGCTCGTCGTACTCCGTGAGCATGCCGTAGAGCGCCGGGTCGAACTCGGTGCCCTCGGGGTCGACGCCCTCGTTCGCCTGCTTCAGCGAGAGCGAGATGCGGCGACGCTCGAGGTCGATGTCGATGACCTTGACGAAGACCTCTTCGCCGACCGACACGACCTGCTCGGCGAGCTCGACGTGCTTGCCCGACAGCTCCGAGATGTGCACGAGGCCCTCGATGCCGTCTGCGACGCGCACGAACGCACCGAACGGAACGAGCTTCGTGACCTTGCCCGGTGCGACCTGGCCGATCGCGTGGGTACGGGCGAAGACCTGCCACGGGTCCTCCTGCGTCGCCTTGAGCGACAAGGAGACGCGCTCGCGGTCGAGCTCGACGGAGAGCACCTCGACGGTGACCTCCTGGCCGACCTCGACGACCTCGCTGGCGTGCTCGATGTGCTTCCACGAGAGCTCGGAGACGTGGACGAGACCGTCGACGCCACCGAGGTCGACGAACGCACCGWAGTTGACGATCGACGAGATGACGCCCTTGCGGATCTGGCCCGGGTGGAGGTTCGCGAGGAACGTCGAGCGCGACTCGGACTGCGTCTGCTCGAGGAGCGCGCGGCGCGAGAGCACGACGTTGTTGCGGTTCTTGTCGAGCTCGAGGATCTTCGCCTCGATCTCCTGGCCGAGGTACGGCGTGAGGTCGCGCACGCGGCGGAGCTCGATGAGCGACGCCGGGAGGAAGCCGCGGAGGCCGATGTCGACGATCAGGCCGCCCTTGACGACCTCGATGACCGAACCGGTCACGACGCCGTCGGCCTCCTTGATCTTCTCCACGTCGCCCCACGCGCGCTCGTACTGCGCACGCTTCTTCGACAGGATGAGGCGGCCTTCCTTGTCCTCCTTCTGGAGAACGAGCGCCTCGACGGTGTCGCCGACGCCGACGACCTCGCTGGGGTCGACATCGTGCTTGATGGAAAGCTCACGCGAGGGGATGACGCCCTCGGTCTTGTAGCCGACGTCGAGGAGCACCTCGTCGCGGTCGATCTTCACGACGGTGCCCTCGATGAGGTCGCCGTCGTTGAAGAACTTCAAAGTCTTCTCGACCGCGGCGAGGAAATCGTCAGCAGATCCGATGTCGTTGATCGCGACCTGCTTGGGTGCCTTGGTCGTTGCGGTTGTCATGTAGTGAATGCTCCGTAWAGGACAGAATCGAGCCCATCGCGAGGTAGAGCGTTATGTTGGTTCCGCGATGGGCATGCGGACAGGGATGTCACACGAGTGACGTTCTATCGTAGCGGAATCGCGCGGCGAGCGGCAACCGAACCGTTCGGGCCTGGGCCGGCCGGGGAGAATCCCCCGGCGTCGGCGTTAGGGCTGCGGTGCCGTGAGGACGAGGTCGTCGAACGAGACGGTCACCGGCGCGTTGGTGCTCGTACTCGAGAGGTAGGCGCGGACGCCGATCCCGCCGCTCGCCTGCAGGCCGACCGTGGCGTCGGTCGCCGTTCGCTGCCAGGCGCTCGGTTCAGGGGTTCCCGCCTTCCATACCTTGAGGTTCAGCGTGGTCGGCGACGTTCCGACCACCTGGAGGCGCACCTCCAGCCGCTCACCCGCGGCCAACGTGAGGCCTGGCACGTTGATCGCCGATTGCAGGACCACCTCGCCGCCGCCGCTGGCGTCGACGCGCACCAGGGATATCCCCACCGCGCCGGTTGCCCGGTGCACGATCTTGGCCTGATAGGCGCCGACCGCCGCGACCCGTCGGCCGATCACCGAGACGAATGTGCCGCTTCCGGTTGCCGCCTTGTCGACCGCGAAGTCGATGCGCAGGTCACCAGCCTGTTGTCGAGCGCCGTCGAGATACGCATTGAGCGTGATCCCGGGCGAGGCCATGCGGAGTCGGCCGCTACCGCCTGCGACCGAATACGCCGACGCCGTTCCGGTCGTGCTCCAGGCGCCGCCGGCGTCGGCAGTGCCGAGCCCCGAGGAGACCTGCCGTTCGAAGGCGTCCGATGCCAGGACCGTCGAGCCGCCCGGATCGGTGACGGTCACGGACTTCGAACTCGTGGCCGTGGCGCCGTCGTCATCGGTCACGGTGAGGGTGATCAGGAACGTTCCGGATGCCCCATATGCGTGCGAGGCCACGGCGCCGGTCCCTGTGGCGCCGTCGCCGAAGTTCCAGGCGTAGCTGGCGATCGTCCCGTCGCCGTCCGTCGATCCGGAGGCATCGGCGGAGCACGTGAGCGCCGTGCAGGAAGTYGTGAAGGAGGCGACGGGCGGCGTGTTCCCCGCTGCCGGTCTCGTGATGGTGAATCCGTCGGTGAAGTCGCCACCTGCGGCGGGGAGGAACCGAGCGGTGAGCACATCCGCCGTGGCGCCCACGTCGAGGTTTCCCCAAGTGGGGTTGGCGTTGAGTCCCGAGACATTCGCGAAGTATCCCGCCTCCGGATCGGTCGTCGTGACGTCGCGAAGGTCCACTCCGCCCGTTCCGACGGTCGCGATCACCGTGCCCGCCCCCTTGACGAGGTCGTTGTCGGAGTCTGCGACGCACGTGGCGTTGTAGGCGCCGGCCACCAGTCCCGCACATCCCGACCGCGTCACAAGCTGCTTGCTCCGCTGGTACAGGTGTTCGTGACCGTTGAGCACGAGGTCGACGCGCTTCTGCAACATCAGGTTGATGATGTCGACGCCGACGTCGCACCCGTACTGACCGACCGAGATGCACGGTTTGTGCATGCCCACGACGACCCATGGGATGTTCGCCGAGCGTGCGCCGTCGATGGCGGACGCCGTCCACTGGTAGCGCGAACTCCCCGCTGTATAGCTCCATGTGCTGTCTGGGAAGGAGAGGTTCGGTGAGATGGCGATGAAGCGCACGAGCGGCGCATCCTTCGGCACGTCGACGTAATACTGCCGACCATAGGTGCCGATGAGACCGGGCAGCTGGTTCGGCAGGCAGGACGAGAAGTCGTTGATGTTGCCGTTCAGACCGTTGCTCTCGTGATTGCCGGCGATGAGCTCGAAGGGAAATCCGGCCCCCACCCGAGCGGTCACGAAGTCGCACCACGTCTGCTCGGCACCGGTCGCTCCATACGAGAGGTCACCGAGCGCCACGTGCAGGTCGGGCTTCAGACTCGCGACCTGACTCAGCGTGGCGGCTGACTCCGCGCGGGCCGCGATATCACCCGATGCCGTGAAGTGCACCGCGCCGGCCGTCGCGGCTGTCCTCGGCTGGACGGCAGTCCCGGCGAACGCCGCGACCACGATCGAGGCGACGGCAGCGGCCGCCGCCCATGAACTGACTCTCTTCATTCCCAGCTCCCTGCACGTCGGGTACCGTGCCAAGGCGGGTGGCGCGGTTCCGTGTCGGAACCGTCGCCAGCGGCGTCTTCCGAGCAGAGTAGCGGGTCACCGGAGATCCCACCACCAATTCGTGAGTGATACTCACGTTTGTCGGCCMAGTCGTGGGCGCTTTCCAGCGGGTGGCCTCGACGCCGGCGACGTCATCGATGGGTGCCGACCGGCGATCTGCCGTGCCGTTCGCCACCGGCTCTCGAGCCGGCAGCGCGCGCGCACTCAGCCGAGCAGCGCGCCACGCAGCGTGTCGAGGCCGACGCCGCCGAGGTCGAGCGCGCGACGGTGGAACTCGCGGATGTCGAACCGGTCGCCCTCACGCCGCGCCACCTCGTCGCGCAGCTGCTCCCAGATCCGCTGGCCGACCTTGTACGACGGGGCCTGCCCGGGCCAGCCGAGGTAGCGGTTCACCTCGAAGCGCACGAACCCCTCGTTCATGTTCACGTTCTCGGAGAGGAACTCGAACGCGTACTCCCCCGTCCACCGGCCGGTGCCGTCGGGCCGCTGCTTGCCCAGGTGCACGCCGATGTCGAGCACCACGCGAGCCGCGCGCATGCGCTGGCCGTCGAGCATGCCGAGCCGGTCGGCGGGATCGTCGAGGTAGCCCAGGCCCTCCATGAGGCGCTCGGCGTACAGCGCCCAGCCCTCGGCGTGGCCCGACGTGCCGGCGAGTTGACGCCGCCAGGTGTTGAGCTTGCCGCGGTTCACGACGGCCTGGCCGATCTGCAGGTGGTGGCCGGGGACGCCCTCGTGGTAGACGGTGGTGAGCTCGCGCCAGGTGTCGAACTCGGTGACGCCCTCGGGCACCGACCACCACATGCGGCCCGGTCGGGTGAAGTCGTCGCTCGGCCCGGTGTAGTAGATGCCGCCCTCCTGCGTGGGCGCGATCATGCACTCGAGCGTGCGGATCTCCTCGGGGATGTCGAACTGCGTGGCGCCGAGCTCCGCGACCGCCCGATCGCTGGTCTCCTGCATCCAACGCTGCAGCGCGTCGGTGCCGTGCAGCTTGCGCGAGGGGTCGCCGTCGAGGTGGGCGATCGCCTCCGCGACGGATGCCCCGGGCAGGATCTCGTTCGCGATGGCCTCCTGCTCGGCCACCATGCGGGCGAGCTCCTCGATGCCCCACTCGTAGGTCTCGTCGAGGTCGATGACGGCCCCGAGGAAGTGCCGCGACTGCAGGGCGTAGATCTCGCGCCCCACGCCGTCGCGCTCTCCCGCGATCGGCTGGAGCTCCCGTTCGAGGAACGCGGCCAGTTCGCCGTACGCGGCAGCGGCACCGGATGCCGCACGCTCGAGCTCTCGGTGCAACGACTCGGGAAGCTCGCCCTCGCCGGCCTTCGCCTGCTCGGCGAACGTGGCGAAGAACCCGTCGGCCTTGGCGATGCGATGGGCCTGCGCGGCGACCTCGCGCACCTGCCGGACGGCCGGCACGACGCCCTCGGCKCCGCCCGCACGCAGCGTGGCGACGTACCCGTCGATCGCGGCGGGCACGGCGCCGAGACGCGCGGCGATGCGCTCCCAGTCGTCGCGCGAATCGGTGGGCATGAGGTCGAACACCTCACGGATCTCCTGCGCGGGGCTCGCGATGAMGTTGAGGTCGCGCAGGTGCAGCTTCGCGTCGTGGCTCTCGAGGGCGAGCGCGAGCTCGCTGCCGAGGTCGGCGATGGTGATGCGGTCGATATCGTCGACCGGTTCGGCCGCGCGAAGCGCCGCGAGCGCTGCACGCGTCGCCTCGATCGACCGGGCGTGGCCCACGGGCGAGTAGTCGGCGAGTCGGTCGTCGGCCGATGGCCGCCCGATGTACGTGCCCACTGCGGGGTTCAGCTCGACGAGTGTGTCGACCCACCCCTCTGCGATGCGATCGACGTCGGACGGGATGCGCTCACTCGATGCCATGGGTCGAGCCTATGACACCCCGGTGACCCTCGCCGAGGCCGCCCGGACGCCAGCACCGGCGATGCATGCCGACAGGCGCATGCGCCGACGCCCGCGGTCAGTGCGCCGCGTCGTCCCAGTTCGAGCCGCGGCCGATCTGCACGTCGAGCGGCACGAGCAACTCGGCGGCATTGGCCATTCGGTCGCGGACGACCTGCTCCAGCACGTCGGACTCGCCGTCGGCGACCTCGAAGATGAGCTCGTCGTGCACCGTCATGAGCATGCGGCTCTCGAGGCCCTTCGCAGCGATGTCGGCCTCGACGCTCGTCATCGCGATCTTCATGATGTCGGCGGCCGAGCCCTGGATCGGGGAGTTCAGCGCAGCGCGTTCGGCGTTCTCGCGGAGCACGCGGTTGGGGCTCGAGAGGTCGGGGAACGGCCGCCGGCGCCCGAAGATGGTCTCGGTGTACCCGTCGACCTTCGCCTGCTCGACGACGCCCCTCAGGTAGTCGCGCACGGAGCCGAAACGCTCGAAGTATTCGCGCATGAGCTGCTGGGCCTCGGCCCGGTCGATGCGCAGCTGCTTCGACAGTCCGAACGCGCTCAGCCCGTAGGCGAGGCCGTATGACATCGCCTTGACCTTCGTGCGCATGAGCGACGTCACGTCGGACGGCTCGACGGAGAACACCCGTGCGCCGACGAAGCGGTGCAGGTCTTCGCCGGCGTTGAACGCCTCGATGAGGCCGGGGTCGCCCGAGAGGTGGGCCATGATCCGCATCTCGATCTGCGAGTAGTCGGCCGTCAGCAGCTCGGTGTACTCGGGTCCGTGACGGAACGCCTTGCGGATCCGGCGGCCGTCCTCGGTGCGGATGGGGATGTTCTGCAGGTTCGGGTCGTTCGACGACATGCGCCCCGTGGCCGCACCGATCTGCCCGTAGGACGTGTGGATGCGGCCGTTGGCGGCGATCGACTTGTCGAGCGACTCGACGATCTGGCGCAGCTTCGTCACGTCGCGGTGCTCGAGGAGGTAGCCGAGGAACGGGTGCGGATTGGACTCCTGCAAGTCGGCCAGGGCACTCGCGTCGGTCGTGTAGCCGGTCTTGGTGGAGCGGGTCTTGGGCATGCCGAGCTGCTCGAAGAGCACCTCCTGCAGCTGCTTGGGCGACCCGAGGTTCACCTCGCGACCGATCTCGGTGTAGGCCGCCTGCGCGAGCGCCATGGCACGCGAACCGAGCTCGGACGAGAGGGAGGCGAGCTCGGCGTGGTCGACCGTGACGCCACGCAACTCCATCGCGGCGAGCACCGGCACGAGCGGCATCTCGACCTCGGCGAGCAGGCGGCGGGAGTCCTCGGAGAGCGCGCGCAGCACCACGGGCGCGAGCCGGAGCGTGTACCAGGCGTACTCGGGAGCGCCCGCGTCGCTTCCCTCCTCGGGAACGAGCAGCGATGGGTCGGCCTGCGGGACGGTCTCACCGAGGTGGAAGGACACGAGGTCGGCCAGCGACTTCTCCGCCAGGATCGGCCGGATGAGCCACCCGGCGACGAGCGTGTCGAGCACGAGGCCCGCGACCGGGAGGCCCGATCGCGCGGCCGCCTTGAGCTGCGCCTTGGCGTCGGTCATGATCTTGGGCGCCTCACCGGCGAGCCAGGCTTCGAATGGCGCCGCGTCGGCGGCACCGGCCTGCCAGGCGAGCTGCACCGTCTCGTCGGAGGCGGCGATGCCGGCCCCGATCACGCGCCCGTCGACGATCTCGAGGCTCAGTCCGAGTCCGGCGGGTTCAGCGGCCGTCGCGCGCTCCAGCCACGATGCGAGCGCTTCACTACCGAGCCGCTGCGGCGACGGAGCGATCGGTGCGAGAGCGGAGGCGATCTCTTCGACGGCGGGGGCGGATGCCGCGGGCGAACCGGTGCCGGCGGCGACACGCCCGCCGCCGTTGCCGTTGAGATCACCGGCGGCGAGCTTCGTGAGCCGCTCGAGGAGCGTGCGGAACTCGAGGCGCTCGAAGAGCGGACGCACCGACTCCACGTCGATCGGCTTCGCCTCGAGCTCGTCGAGCACGACCTCGAGCGGGACGTCGCGCACGAGCCGGTTGAGCCGGCGGTTGCGCTCGGCGTTCTCGCGCTGGTCGCGCAGGTTCTGCCCGGCGACGCCCTTGATCTCGTCGGCGTGCGCGAGGATGCCCTCGAGGTCGCCGTAGAGGCCTAGCCACTTCACCGCGGTCTTCTCGCCGACCTTCGTGATGCCGGGCAGGTTGTCGCTCGTCTCGCCCACCAGGGCGGCGACGTCGGGGTACTGCTCGGGGCGGATGCCGTAGCGCTCGATCACCGCGGCGGTGTCGTAGCGCTTGAGCTGCGACACGCCCTGCGTGTTGGGATAGAGCAGCGTCACGTCGTCGTCGACGAGCTGGATGGTGTCGCGGTCGCCCGAGACGAGCAGCACGCGGTAGCCGTCGGCCGACGCCTGCGTGGCGAGGGTCGCGAGGATGTCGTCTGCCTCGAAGTCCTCCTTCTCGATGGTGCGGATGCCCATGGCCTGGAGCGCCTCCTGCAGGAGCGGCACCTGGCCCTTGAACTCCACGGGCGTCTCGCCCCGGTTGCCCTTGTACTCGGCGTACTCCCGCGTGCGGAAGGACTGGCGCGACATGTCGAACGCGACCGCGAGGTGCGACGGCTTCTCATTGGCCAGCAGCAGCAGCAGCATCGACAGGAACCCGTGGATGGCGTTCGTGTGCTGCCCGTCACGAGTGGAGAAGCTGTCGACCGGAAGGGCGTAGAAGGCCCGGAAGGCCAGCGAATGGCCATCGATCACGAGAAGGGTGGGCTTGTCTGCGTCCGGCACCCCCCAAGCCTACAAGCGGCCGCCGACACCGATTCGCCGCCGCGGACGCCCGCACCAGGGTCGGCGGCGGGGTGGCAGCAGACGACGGATGCCGCGACGAGCAGGTCGTCGCGGCATCCGGAATTCGGGGGTCTGTGCGCTACTTCTTCGGCGCCAACTGCTCGATGATCGCCTGCGAGACGTCCTTCATGGTGAGGCGGCGATCCATCGACGCCTTCTGGATCCAGCGGAACGCCTCGGGCTCGGTGAGGCCCATCTTCTCGTTCAGCAGGCCCTTGGCCCGGTCGACGAGCTTGCGGGTCTCGAACCGCTCGACGAGGTCGCCGACCTCCGCCTCGAGCGCGATGATCTGCGCGTGGCGGGCGAGTGCGATCTCGATCGCCGGCAGCAGGTCGTTGGGCGTGAACGGCTTGACGACGTAGGCCAGCGCACCCGCCTCGCTCGCCCGCTCGACGAGCTCCTTCTGGCTGAACGCCGTGAGCAGCACGACGGGCGCGATGTGGCCCTTCGAGAGGCGCTCGGCCGCCGAGATGCCGTCGAGCTGCGGCATCTTCACGTCCATGATGACGAGGTCGGGGCGCAGCTCGGTCGCGAGCGCCACGGCGGTCTCGCCGTCTCCGGCCTCACCGACGACCTCGTAGCCGTTGTCGCGGAGGATCTCGACGATGTCGAGGCGGATGAGCGACTCATCCTCCGCGACGACGACGCGGCGCGGCGCGGGCGGCTGGGTCTCTTCGCTGTCAGTCACGCAGGAAAGCCTACGGTATTCTGAGCGAGGCCTCTGGCCGGTGTGGCGGAATGGCAGACGCGGAGCACTCAAAATGCTTTGCCCGAAAGGGCGTGTGGGTTCGACCCCCACCACCGGCACCATCGGCATGAGCCGCGGGCGCACGCCCGCGGCATCCGTGCACCTCGCCGTCGGCGGTMAGTCCTCGCGAGCGGGCGGATGCTGCGTGCCGCGGTGGATCTCGTAGAGGCGCGCGTGACCGGGCGAATCGGGGTCGTCGACGATGGGCTTGTCGGCCATGAAGAGCCGGATCATGTGCGCCAGCTCGCCCGAGTGGCTGAAGTTGATGGCGTGCGCCGCCCCCTCGATCTTCACGATGAGCACGTGGTTGTCGGTCTGGCTCGCCACCTCCTGCACGCGCTCGGGGCCGGGCATGAGCGGATCGCGGTCGCCGAGCACCGCGAGCGTGGGGATGTGCATCGCCAGCATGCGCTCGAGCGAGGGATACTGCGTGAGTGCCTTGAACATGCGCACGGTGCTCGGCACGCCGAATCGCAGGTAGTCGGGGGTCACCACGCGCATCAGTTGCGGCGGCTCGCGCGTGCCGTCGCGGCTGATCTGGCCCATCGCCCGGCGCAGGGGCTGGTTGAAGATGCCTCCGGCCGGCGACACGAGCACCGCCCGCTCGAGGCGCTCGGGATAGTGGTACGCGAACTCGCAGATCACGGGGCAGCCCATGGAGTTGCCGACGAGGGTCACGCGTTCGATGCCGCGGTCGTCGAGGAACCGCGCCGCCGCGTGGGCGAGGTCGGGCACGTCCAGCGCGTCGGCCGCCTTGCCGCTGCGCCMGAACCCGGGAAGGTCGGGCACCAGGGTGTGGAAGTCGTCGGCGAGCCGCTCTGCGGTGGGAAGCAGGTAGCGACCCGACAGCCCGAACCCGTGCACGTGCATCATCACCGGTGCTCCGGGCGGCGGGACAGGTGACTCCCGGTAGAACACGTCGATGCCGTCGATGGTCGTCCACCGCTCGGCGAGCGTCGTGGAGGGACGCTTCGGCGCACGGCGCGCACGGCGCTCACGGCCGGCGGTTGCACTCGATCCGGTCGACATCATGCGCTCCTGCCCGTCAGCACGACCCCCATGACGGAAGTCTGGCACGGAGGTGCGGCGTCACGCATCCACGACATACGCACGACGGCCCGGTCGCTCCCTCGGAGCGCCGGGCCATCGGACGGCGAGCGGCTAGAGCACCTCGCCGACGACGTGCACGCGCACGTCGTTGGTGGTGCCGGGGATGCCGGGAGGGGAACCGGAGATGATGACGACCTTCTCGCCGTTCACGGCCTTCCCGGTCTTGGCGAGCACGACGTCGACCTGGCCGACCATCTGGTCGGTGTGGGTGACGCGGTCCACCACGTAGGACTCGACGCCCCAGTTGAGCGCCATCCGCCGCCGGATCGCGGGATCGGGCGTGAAGGCGATGATCGGGATGACCGAGCGGATGCGCGACATCCGGCGAACCGACTCACCGGTCTCGGTGAACACGCACAGGTACTTCGCCTCGACGAAGTCGGCGACCTCGACCGCTGCGAGAGTGATCGCGCCGGCCTGCGTTCGGGGCTTGGTGCCGAGCGGCAGGATGCGATCCAGCCCGTGCTCCTCGGTGGACTCGACGATGCGCGCCATGGTCTTCACCGTGATGACGGGGTACTCCCCCACGCTGGTCTCGCCCGAGAGCATTACCGCGTCGGCGCCGTCGAGCACCGCGTTGGCGACGTCGGAGGTCTCGGCGCGCGTCGGCACCGGGCTGTGGATCATCGACTCGAGCATCTGCGTCGCCACGATGACCGGCTTCGCCAGGCGGCGGGCGATCTCGACCGCGCGCTTCTGCACGATCGGCACGGCCTCGAGGGGCAGCTCGACGCCGAGGTCGCCGCGCGCGACCATGATCGCGTCGAACGCCTCGGTGATCTCCTCGAGTGCGTCGACGGCCTGCGGCTTCTCGATCTTCGCGATCACCGGCACGCGACGGCCGACCTCGGCCATGATCTCGTGCACGCGATCGATGTCGCTCGCGTTCCGCACGAAGGAGAGCGCGATGAGGTCAGCGCCGAGTTCGAGGCCCCAGCGCAGGTCGGCCTCGTCCTTCTCGGACAGCGCCGGCACGTTCACGGCGACGCCGGGCAGGTTGATGCCCTTGTTGTTCGAGACCGGTCCGGCCACGATGACACGGGTGGTCACGACGGTGCCGTCGGTCTCGACGACCTCGACTCGCACCTTGCCGTCGTCGATGAGGAGGAAGTCACCGGGCTTGACGTCCTGGGGAAGTCCCTTGAACGTCGTGCCGACGAGCTCCTTCGTGCCCACGACGTCTTCGGTCGTGATCTTGAAGATGTCGCCCTCGGCGAGCTCGTGCGGGCCGTTCGCGAACTTGCCGAGCCGGATCTTCGGGCCCTGCAGGTCGACGAGCACCGCGACGGCGCGACCCGAGTCGTTCGCCGCCTTCCGCACGTTCTGGTAGACGCCCTCGTGGACGTCGTAGCTGCCGTGGCTGAGGTTCATCCGTGCCACGTCGATGCCCGCATCGACGATCGCCCGGATCTGCTCATAGCTCGATGTCGCCGGCCCGAGGGTGGCGACGATCTTCGCTCGTCTCATCTGGTGTGTGCTCCCGTGTTCCGCGCCGAGGCGCTGGGTTGTGGTCGTGCGACGCGCCGTCGGCGCGCGCTGGGTCTAGATCGCGAAGGCGCGGGCGTGCGCCGGGATCGGGCTGGGCAGGTCGGTGTCGCCTTCAAGGTACCGGTCGACGGCGGATGCCGCAGCGCGGCCCTCGGCGATGGCCCACACGATGAGCGACTGGCCTCGTCCGGCGTCGCCGGCGACGTACACGCCGGGCTGCGACGTCGAGTAGTCGCCTTCGCGCGCGATGTTGCCCCGGTCGGTGACCGGGAGCTGCAGCTGCTCGTCGAGCTCGCGAGTCTCGGGGCCGGTGAACCCGAGGGCCAGGAGCACGAGGTCCGCGGGGATCTCGCGCTCCGTGCCGGCCTTGGGCACGCGACGGCCGTCGAGGTACTCGGTCTCGGCCACGCGGATCGCGCGCACCTCGCCGGCGTCATTCGCGAGGAACTCGACCGTCGACGCGAGGTAGTGGCGGTTGCCGCCCTCCTCGTGGGCGCTCTGCACCTCGAAGACGGTCGGATGCATCGGCCACGGCTGCTCGGCCGGACGCGTCGTGCCCGGCTCCTTGCCGATGGCGAGGTTGGTGACCGACAGCGCACCCTGCCGGTGGGCCGTGCCGATGCAGTCCGCGCCGGTGTCACCGCCGCCGAGGACGACGACGTGCTTGCCCTCGGCGCTGATCTGGTCGAAGACCTGGTCGCCGGCGAGGTGGCGGTTGGACTGCGTGAGGTACTCCATGGCGAAGTGCACGCCGGGCAGGTCGCGGCCCGGGATCGGCAGGTCGCGCGGCACCATGGCCCCCGTCGCGACGACGACCGCGTCGTACCGCTCCCGCAGTTGCTCCCACGTGATGTCCACGCCGATGTTGACACCCGCGCGGAAGCGGGTGCCCTCGGCGGTCATCTGCGCGAGCCGCAGGTCGAGGTGCTTCTTCTCCATCTTGAAGTCGGGGATGCCGTAGCGCAGGAGACCGCCGATGCGGTCGTCGCGCTCGAAGACCGCCACCGTGTGCCCGGCCCGCGTGAGCTGCTGCGCGGCCGCCAGGCCGGCGGGTCCCGACCCGACGACCGCGACCGTCTTGCCGGTGAGGCGTCCGGGGGGCTGCGGCTGCACCCAGCCGTTGCCGAACGCCTGGTCGATGATCGAGACCTCGACCTGCTTGATGGTCACGGCGGGCTGGTTGATGCCGAGCACGCACGCCGACTCGCAGGGCGCCGGGCACAGCCGGCCCGTGAACTCGGGGAAGTTGTTCGTCGCGTGCAGGCGCTCGATCGCCGCGCGGCCCTCGCCACGCCACATGAGGTCGTTCCACTCGGGGATGAGGTTGCCGAGCGGGCAGCCCTGATGGCAGAACGGGATGCCGCAGTCCATGCAACGTCCGGCCTGCCGGCGGAGCTGGGCGGGGTCGCCCTGCTCGTAGACCTCTTTCCAGTCCATGATGCGCACCGGCACGGGACGCCGCTTGGGCAGCTCGCGCTCGGTGACCTTCAGAAAGCCCTTCGGGTCAGCCACCCGTCACCTCCATGCGTTCGACGAGCAGTGCTCGGTTCGGGGAGAAGTCGTCGATGCCGATGGGCATCGCGGATGCGTCAGCCACCGGTCACCTCCAGGATCCGCGTCCACACGACGTCGCCGTCGGGGTCGAGCCCCTCGTCGACGGCGCTCTGCCGTGTGCGGAGCACTGCCGCGTAGTCGCGCGGCAGCACCTTGGTGAAGCGGTCGAGCGCGGCATCCCCCTCGGCGAGGATCCTGGCGGCGACCGCGGAGTCCGTGGTCTCGAGGTGCTGCTCGAGCAGGTCGCGCACGATCTCGCGGTCGGCGCTGCCGAGCGGGTGCAGCTCGAGCTCACCCGAGCTCAGCGACTCGCGGTTCACCCGGTCCTCGTGGAGGCCGAGCACGTACGCCGTGCCCCCGGACATGCCAGCGCCGAGGTTGCGCCCGGTCTCGCCGAGGATGAGCGCGAGGCCGCCGGTCATGTACTCGAGCGCGTGGTCGCCGACGCCCTCGACGACCGCGGTCGCTCCCGAGTTGCGCACGAGGAACCGCTCGCCGACGATGCCGCGGATGAACATGCTGCCGCGGGTTGCGCCGTAGCCGATGACGTTGCCGGCGATCACGTTCTGCTCGGCGACGAATCCGCTGTCCCTCGAGGGACGCAGCACGAGCTGTCCGCCCGAGAGCCCCTTGCCGACGTAGTCGTTCGAGTCGCCCTCGAGGCGGAGCGTGATGCCGCTCGGGAGGAACGCGCCGAGCGACTGGCCGGCGGAGCCGGTCAGGGTGACGTCGATGGAGCCCGGCGGCAGGCCGTGCTCGCCGCGCAGGACGGTGACCTCGTGCCCGAGCATCGTGCCGACGGCACGCTCGGTGTTCTTGATCGGCAGCTCGATCTGCACGGTGCCGCCGGCGTCGAGGACGATGCGGCTGCGGCGGATGAGCTCGTTGTCGAAGTGCTGGTCGAGCTCGTGGTCCTGGTGCCGTAGGTTGCGCCGCGGCTCGGACTCCGAGAAGTCGGGGCCGACGAGCACCGGCGTGAGGTCGAGCCCCGCCGCCTTCCAGTGCGAGACCGCGCGGTCGACGTCGAGGAGGTCGCGACGCCCGATGATGTCGTCGAGCGAGCGGTAGCCGAGCTGCGCGAGGTACTCCCGCACCTCCTGCGCGATGAACTCGAAGAAGTTCACGACGAACTCGGGCTTGCCCGAGAACCGCTTGCGCAGCTCGGGGTTCTGCGTCGCGACGCCCACCGGGCAGGTGTCCAGGTGGCAGACCCGCATCATGACGCAGCCCTGCACCACCAGCGGCGCGGTCGCGAAGCCGAACTCCTCCGCACCGAGCAGCGCGCCGATGATCACGTCGCGACCCGACTTCAGCTGGCCGTCGACCTGCACGACCACCCGGTCGCGCATGCCGTTCAGCATGAGCGTCTGCTGGGTCTCCGCGAGGCCGAGCTCCCACGGTGTTCCCGCGTGCTTCAGCGAGTTCAGCGGGCTCGCGCCCGTGCCGCCGTCGTGCCCCGAGACGAGGATGACGTCGGCCAGGGCCTTGGCCGTGCCGGCCGCGACCGCGCCGATGCCCGACTGGCTCACGAGCTTCACGTGCACGCGCGCCTTGGGATTGGCCCGCTTGAGGTCGAAGATGAGCTGCTTGAGGTCTTCGATCGAGTAGATGTCGTGGTGCGGGGGCGGCGAGATGAGGCCGACGCCCGCGGTCGCGTGYCGGGTGCGTGCCACCCAAGGGTAGACCTTGGTGGGCGGCAGCTGCCCGCCCTCGCCGGGCTTGGCGCCCTGCGCGAGCTTGATCTGGATGTCGTCGGCGTGCGTGAGGTACATGCTCGTCACGCCGAACCGGCCTGACGCGACCTGCTTGATCGCGCTGCGGCGCTCGGGGTCGAGGAGCCGGTCGAGGTCCTCGCCGCCTTCGCCGGTGTTCGACTTCGCGCCGATCCGGTTCATGGCGATGGCGAGCGACTCGTGCGCCTCCTTCGAAATGGATCCGTAGCTCATCGCGCCCGTCGAGAAGCGCTTGACGATGGACTCCACCGACTCGACCTCGTCGATCGGCACCGGTTGGCGGGCTCCGGTGCGCAGCGCGAACATGCCGCGAAGCGTCATGAGCTCCTCGGCTTGCGCGTCGACGAGCGAGGTGTACTCGCGGAAGACGTCGTACCGGCGGTTGCGCGTGGCGTGCTGCAGCCGGAACACCGTCTCGGGGTTGAAGAGGTGCGGTGAGCCGTCGCGGCGCCACTGGTACTCGCCGCCCGTGGTGAGCCGCTCGTGCGCGCGCACGGCGGCGTCCTCGGGGTAGGCCACGCGGTGGCGGTGAAGGTTCTCGGATGCGACCACGTCGATGCCGACGCCGCCGAGCTTCGAGGTCGTGCCGGTGAAGTACTCGTCGATGAAGTCCTGCGCGAGCCCGACCGCTTCGAAGGCCTGGGCGCCGGCGTAGGACGAGATGGTGGAGATGCCCATCTTCGACATGATCTTCAGCACGCCCTTGCCGAGCGCCTTGATGACGTTGCGCACGGCCTGCTCGGGGGTGACGCCGGTGATCACGCCGGCTCGCACGAGGTCTTCGCACGTCTCCATCGCGAGGTACGGGTTGACCGCGGAGGCGCCGTAGCCCACGAGCAGCGCGACATGGTGCACCTCGCGCACGTCGCCGGCCTCGACCACGAGTCCGACCTTCATGCGGGTCTCCGACCGGATGAGGTGGTGGTGCACGGCCGAGAGCATGAGCAGCGAGGGGATGGGCGCGAGGTCCTTGTTGGAGTCGCGGTCGGAGAGCACGATGAACGACGCGCCCTCCTCGATGGCCTCGTCGACCTCGTCGCACATCTCGTCGAGTCGCGCCCGCATGGCCTCGGGCCCGTCGTCGACGCGGTAGAGCCCCTTCAGGGTCTTCGTCGTGCGCGCGCCGACCCGCGGGTCGATGTGCACGATCTTCGCGAGCTCGTCGTTGTCGATGACGGGGAAGTCGAGCGACACCTGGCGGGCGTGGTCGGGACCTGCGGTGAGGAGGTTGCGCTCGGGGCCCAGCGAGGAGCCGAGTGACGTGACCACGGCCTCGCGGATGGAGTCGAGCGGCGGATTGGTGACCTGCGCGAACTGCTGCGTGAAGTAGTCGAAGAGCAGGCGCGGCCGCTGCGAGAGCACGGCGATCGGCGTGTCGGAGCCCATCGCACCGAGCGGCTCCTGCCCGGTCTTCGCCATGGGCGTGAGGAGGATCTTTACCTCCTCCTCGGTGTAGCCGAAGGTGCGCTGGCGACGGTTCACGGATGCCGGGGGGTGCACGATGTGCTCCCGCTCGGGCAGCTCCGAGAGGCGGATGCGACCCTCTTCGAGCCAGTCGCCCCACGGCTCGGATGCCGCGAGGTCGGCCTTGATCTCGTCGTCCTCGATCAGCCGCCCGGCCTCGGTGTCGACGAGGAACATGCGCCCGGGCTGCAGGCGGCCCTTGCGCACGATCTTGGACTGGTCGATGTCGAGCACGCCGATCTCGCTCGCGAGCACCACGAGGCCGTCGTCGGTGACGATGTACCGGCCGGGACGCAGGCCGTTGCGGTCGAGCGTGGCGCCGACGAGCGAGCCGTCGGTGAACACGATGGCCGCCGGGCCGTCCCACGGCTCCATGAGCATCGAGTGGTACTCGTAGAAGGCGCGGCGGGCGGGATCGATCTCGGTCTGGTTCTCCCAGGCCTCGGGCACCATCATCATGACCGCATGCGGCAGGCTGCGGCCCGAGAGGGTCAGCAGCTCGACGACCTCGTCGAACGAGGCCGAGTCGCTCGCGCCGGGCGTGACGATCGGGAGGATCGGGTCGAGGTCGCCGAGCAGCTCCGACTCGAGCTGCGACTGGCGCGCGCGCATCCAGTTGCGGTTTCCCTGGATGGTGTTGATCTCGCCGTTGTGCGCGATCATCCGGAACGGCTGGGCGAGCGGCCACGACGGGAACGTGTTCGTGGAGTACCGCGAGTGCACGAGGGCGAGCTTCGATGCGAACCGCTCGTCGGAGAGGTCGGGGTAGAACGGCTCCAGCTGGAGCGTGGTCACCATGCCCTTGTAGACGAGGGTGCGGCACGACAGGGACGCGAAGTAGAGCTCGAGCTCGCGCTCCGCGCGCTTGCGCAGCCGGAACGTGAGCCGGTCGAGCGCGATGCCCTCGAGCCGGGCACCCTCCGACGTGGTCGCGGACGACTGCACGAAGAGCTGCTGCACGACCGGCATGGCCGCACGGGCGAGGGTGCCGAGCTCGTCGGGACGCACGGGCACCTCTCGCCAGCCGAGCACCTCGAGGCCCTCGGATGCCGCGAGCTGGGCGAAGCGCCGCTTGACGCTGCTGCGCGCGGTCGGGTCGACGGGCAGGAAGGCGTTGCCCACGGCGTAGGAGCCGGCGGCGGGCAGCGTGAAGGGTGCGACCGCGCGCAGGAACACGTCGGGCACCTGGGTGATGATGCCCGCTCCGTCGCCGGTGCCCGCGTCGGACCCCACGGCACCCCGGTGCTCGAGGTGGCGCAGGGCGTCGAGCGCCGCGGTGATGATGTCGTGTCCGGCTGAGCCCCGGAGGGTCGCGACCATCGCGAGGCCGCAGGCGTCCTTCTCGGCGGCCGGGTCGTAGAGACCCTGGGCGTCGGGAACGAGACTGAACCTCGAGAAGGGTGGAGTGAGCGACACGTGGACCGTCCTCATCAACTAGTTAGGCAGCAGGGGACGTCGTCGGCCCTTCGAAGGGATGTCGCGGCGCATGGTGCGGCGTCGCGTCGGAGAACTGGGAGATGGGGCGCTACGCGGAGGTAGAACGGCTCGAGCTTGTGGCTGCCGTCTCGCCCGTGCTGTTCTCGCCCTCGACGCCATCGTCGAGAGAGTCGGAGTCGGACTCGGTTTCGTCCGAGTCTACCTCAGGGTCGGGGCGCTTCCATTCACGGCCCGGAACGTAGGGCGAGAGCTCGTCGCCGGTGTGCCGGCGCCGCTGCACGATGAGGATCACGATGCCGAGGATGACCGCGGCCCACGACGCCCAGACGTTCACGCGCACCCCGAGGAACATCTCGCTCGGGTCGACGCGGATCGCCTCGAAGAACGAGCGGCCGAGTCCGTACCAGATGAGGTAGATCGCGAACGCCTTGCCCCAGCGGAGGTTGAGGCGACGTTCGAGGAGGATGATCAGCGCCGCGCCCGCGAGGTTCCAGATGATCTCGTAGAGGAAGGTCGGGTGGAACAGGGTGCCGTCGGGCAGGCCGCCCGGGAACGCCACGTTCGACGACTCGATCTCGAGGCCCCAGGGCAGGTCGGTGGGCATGCCGAACAGCTCGTGGTTGAACCAGTTGCCGAGGCGTCCGGCCGCCTGGGCGACGAGGAGGCCCGGGGCGAGGGCGTCGGCGAAGGACCAGAACCGGATGCCGGTCATGCGGCATCCGATCCAGACGCCGATCGCGCCGCCGATGAGCGACCCGTAGATCGCGTTGCCGCCCTCCCAGATGTTCCAGATCGCGCCGGGCTGCAAGGGGTTCCAGACGTTGGCGCCCTCGTAGAAGTAGTCGTTCGGGTGCGTCAGCACGTGGTAGATGCGCGCACCGATGATGCCGAGCGGCACCGCCCACAGCGCGATGTCGAGGACCACGCCGGGCTCGGCGCCCCGCTTGGTGAGGCGCCGCGAGGTGATGACCACCGCGAGGATGATGCCGACCAGGATGCACAGCGCGTACATGTGGATGTTGAGCTGCAACCCGAACAGGTTGATCTCCCAGATCTGCCATTCGTAGTCGGGGCTCGGGATGCTGAGCGGTGCGATCACTCGGGCTGCTGCCTTTCCTCATGCGACTGGTGGCCCGTCAGGCCCCAGTCAGCGTACTTCACTCCGAGCGCGTGCCGCGCGCGAGGGCTGCGGCCAGCTCGCCGGCCCCGGCGACCCCGCCCTCGGCGAGGGCCTTCACGAGCGCCGAGCCGACGATCGCGCCGTCGGCGTACTCGAGCACCTCGGCCACCTGGGCGGCCGTAGAGATGCCGAGGCCCACGCAGCTCGCCGGCGCGCCGGCATCCGCGAGCCGGGAGACGAGCGTGCGCGCCGCCTGGTCGACGTCGGTGCGGGCACCCGTGATGCCCATGGTCGAGACCGCGTAGACGAAGCCGCGGCTGGCCTCGACCGCCTGGCGGATGCGCGTGTCGGTGGAGGTGGGCGCCGCGAGGAACACCCGGTCGAGCCCGGTGCGATCGGAGGCGGCGATCCAGTCGGCCGCCTCGTCGGGGATGAGGTCGGGGGTGATGAGGCCCGCTCCCCCGGCCGCGGCGAGGTCGTCCGCGAAGCGGTCGACCCCGTACTGCACGACGGGGTTCCAGTAGGTCATGATCAGCACCGGGGCATCCGTGCGCTCGGTGATGCGGCGCACCGCCTCGAACCCGTGCGCGAGCCGGAAGCCGTTGCGGAGTGCCTGCTGGGTCGACGCCTGGCTGCCGGGGCCGTCCATGACCTGGTCTGAATAGGGC
>NZ_JBFUCL010000006.1:0-27687 GCF_056405255.1 Agromyces sp. P1_H4
CCTCCGGACCCCGCGCCCGCGCCTCCCGCCTCGCCGCCCGAGCCCGGCGGCCAGCACGTCGTCGTCGCCGGCGACACGCTCTCGGGGATCGCCGCGGCCGCCGGTCTGAGCGTCGCTGAGCTGGACGCCCTAAATGGCCTCGGCGGGTCGACCCTCATCGTCCCGGGGCAGGTGCTCGTCACGCGGCGGCCCGAGCCGGTCGTGGCCGTCGCCGTCGCCGCGGTGAGCATGCCGCTGACCGACGAGACCCGGAGCAACGCGCAGCTCATCGTCGACATCGGCCGATCGCTCGGAGTGCCCGACCAGGGCATCGTCGTCGCCCTCGCCGCCGCGGCCCAGGAGTCGGGCCTGAAGAACGTGCACTCCGGCGACCTCGACTCGCTCGGCGTCTTCCAGCAGCGGCCGAGCCAGGGCTGGGGCACGCCCGAGGAGGTGCTCGACCCGGCGCGTGCGGCGGCGGCGTTCTACGGCGGCCCGACGAACCCGAACCCGGGCCRCACGCTGGGTCTCCTCGACATCCCCGGGTGGGAGTCGATGAGCGTCACCCAGGCCGCCCAGGCCGTGCAGCGGT
This sequence comes from Agromyces sp. P1_H4, assembly GCF_056405255.1. NCBI lineage: Bacteria > Bacillati > Actinomycetota > Actinomycetes > Micrococcales > Microbacteriaceae > Agromyces > Agromyces sp. P1_H4. Next base: position 572 of record NZ_JBFUCL010000006.1, read on the forward strand.
CGGCGCATCCCGACCACTACGCGAAATGGGAGGCCCAGGCGCGCGCCTGGCTGTCGGAGCTCGGCTGACGGCGAGCATGCGCACGCGGCCGGCACGCGGCATCCGTCGGTCACGAAGGCGTTTCGATCTCGGCGTTGCACGGCGTTTAGTCGGCGGCGGGCATACACCTCTTCGTACACTCGAACGGTGACCACCGCGCCCGCCGACCCCATGATCGGCCGTCTCGTCGACGGCCGCTATCAGGTGCGCTCGCGGATCGCCCGCGGCGGCATGGCCACGGTGTACCTCGCGACCGACCTCCGCCTCGAGCGACGGGTCGCGATCAAGATCATGCACGGCCATCTCGCCGACGACAACACCTTCAAGACCCGGTTCGTGCAGGAGGCCCGCTCGGCGGCCCGCCTCGCCCACCCGAACGTCGTGAACGTGTTCGACCAGGGCCAGGACTCCGACATGGCGTACCTCGTCATGGAGTACCTGCCGGGCATCACCCTCCGGGAACTGCTGAAGGACTACAAGAAGCTCACGCCCGAGCAGACCGTCGACATCATGGACGCCGTGCTCTCGGGCCTCGCCGCAGCACACCAGGCCGGCATCGTGCACCGCGACCTCAAGCCCGAGAACGTGCTGCTCGCCGACGACGGCCGCATCAAGCTCGGCGACTTCGGGCTGGCCAGGGCGGCCAGYGCGAACACCGCGACCGGGCAGGCGCTGCTCGGCACGATCGCGTACCTCTCCCCCGAGCTCGTCACCCGCGGCGTCGCCGACGCACGCAGCGACATCTACGCGGTCGGCATCATGATGTACGAGATGCTCACGGGCGAGCAGCCCTACGTGGGCGAGGCGCCCATGCAGATCGCCTACCAGCATGCGAACGACACCGTTCCGATGCCCAGCTCGAAGAACCCGGGTGTGCCGGTCGAACTCGACGAGCTCGTGCTCTGGGCCACGGCGCGCGATCCCGAGGAGCGCCCGAACGACGCCCGGGTGATGCTCGAGCGCCTGCGCGAGGTCGAACCCGACATCCGCTCGCCCCGGCCGCACGGGCGCACCCAGGCGACGATGGTGCTCGCGGGCGGGGCCATGGCAGCGGGTGCCGCCACGGCCGAGACGACGGTGCTCGGCGGAGCGGTCGCCGCTGCTCCGGTGACGACGCTCGAGGCATCCGGTGGCGACGACGGCGACGACGCCGCGGCCCTCTCGACGAGCGCCGACCGCCGCAAGCGCCGCGGCTACTGGATCTTCGCGCTCGTCCTCCTCCTCACCGGACTCGCGGCCGGCACCGGGTGGTACTTCGGGGCGGGCCCCGGGGCGCTCGCCACCGTGCCCGAGACGGCGACGTTCCTGCCCGAGAACGCCCAGCAGGTGCTCGAGGAGGCCGGCTTCGAGGTCGTCGCCGCCGAGCGCAACGACCCGACGGTGCCGGTGGGGCAGGTGTCGGGCACCGACCCCGCGGGCGGCGAACAGGCGCGCAAGGGCTCAGAGGTGACGATGTTCGTCTCGCTGGGTCCGCGCATCCTGGTCGTCCCCGACGTGATCGGCCAGCCCGAGGCCGACGCACGAGCCGCCCTCGCCGACTTCACCGTCGCCGAGCAGAGCGCGCAGCAGTTCTCCGCCGACGTGCCGCCCGGCTCCGTGGTGGCGGCACTCGGTGCCGACGGCAACCCCCTGGGGGCGGAGTATCCCGAGCTCGGCGACGTCACGCTCGTGGTCTCCGTCGGCGCCGTCCCCGACGTCACCGGCATGCCGGTCGCCGACGCCGAGGCGGCCCTCGCCGGCGTCAACCTCGCGGTCGACTACGCCGAAGCCGAGTTCAGCGACGATGTGCCGCTCGACCATGTCATCTCGGCGACGCCCGCCACCGACCCGGTTCGACCGGGCGATACCGTCGTCCTCACCCTTTCGAAGGGCGAGGACCTCGTCGAGGTGCCCAACGTCATCACCGGCGGCACCATCGCGCAGGCGCGCGAGCAGCTCGAGGCGCTCGGCTTCACGGTCACGTCGAACGTGCCGGCCTTCCTCGAGGGCGCCGTCGTGGCATCCGTGCAGAGCCCGGCCGCCGGCGAGAAGCTCAAGCGCGGCTCAGAGGTCACGGTCAACTTCGGCTGAACCGGCAGCGCGTCGTCTGGCCGACGGCCGCGAGCACGCGCGACGTGGGACACCCGCACGGATGCCCCACGCCGAACGCTCAGCGAGCGGTGAGCTCCTCGGCCACGAGGAACGCCAGCTCGAGCGACTGCATGTGGTTCAGGCGCGGGTCGCACAGGGACTCGTACCGGGTCGCCAGCGTCGCCTCGTCGATGTGCTCGGACCCGCCGAGGCACTCGGTGACGTCGTCGCCGGTGAGCTCGACGTGGATGCCGCCCGGGTACGTGCCGGCCGTACGGTGCGCCTCGAAGAAGCCGCGCACCTCGTCGACCACGTCGTCGAAGCGGCGCGTCTTGTAGCCGTTCGGCGTCGTGATGCCGTTGCCGTGCATCGGGTCGGTTACCCACAGCGGGTTGGCGTCGCTGCGCTTGATGGCCTCGAGGAGCGGGGGCAGCGCGTCGCGGATCTTGCCCGCGCCCATGCGCGTGATGAACGTGAGGCGGCCCGGCTCGCGATCGGGATCGAGCTTCTCGACGAGCTCGAGCATCGTCTCGGGCGTCGTCGACGGGCCGAGCTTCACGCCGATCGGGTTGCGGACGCGCGACAGGAAGTCGACGTGCGCGCCATCGAGGTCGCGCGTGCGCTCCCCGATCCAGATGAAGTGGCTCGACGTGTCGTACGGCGTGCCCGTGCGGGAGTCGATGCGCGTCATGGGCCGCTCGTAGTCCATGAGCAGCCCCTCGTGGCCGGTGTAGAACTCGGTGTGCTTCAGCGCCTCGAAGTCGGCGCCGCAGGCCTCCATGAACTTGATCGCGCGGTCGATCTCGCGTGCGAGCGACTCGTAGCGGGCGTTCGCCGGGTTCACCGAGAAGCCCTGGTTCCAGGAGTGGACCTGGCGCAGGTCGGCGAATCCGCCCGTGGTGAATGCGCGGATGAGGTTCAGCGTCGACGCGGCCATGTGGTACCCGCGCACCAGTCGCGCCGGGTCGGCCGCGCGGGACTCGGACGTGAAGTCGTAGCCGTTGACGATGTCCCCGCGGTACGCCGGCAGGGTGACATCGCCGCGCGTCTCGGTGTCGCTCGACCGGGGCTTCGCGAACTGCCCGGCCATCCGGCCCATCTTCACGACCGGCATCGACGCGCCGTAGGTGAGCACCACGGCCATCTGCAGCACGGTCTTCACGCGGTTGCGGATCTGGTCGGCGGTCGCTCCGGCGAACGTCTCGGCGCAGTCGCCGCCCTGAAGCAGGAACGCCTCGCCACGCGACGCGGCGGCGAGCCGGGTGCGCAGCATGTCGACCTCGCCGGCGAACACGAGCGGCGGCAGGGTCGCCAGCTCGGCGGATGCCGCGTGCGCGGCCTCGGCGTCGGGCCACTGCGGCTGCTGCTTGATCGGCAGGGTGCGCCAATAGTCGAGGCCGTCGATCACGGAGGGATCTGCACTGATGACGGGCTCGACGAGCTGTACCACGGAAGTGTCCTGAGGGGTGCGGGGCGCGGTGCGCCGGGAATGGGAACGCGGCGCCGCACGTCGCGCCGCCGCTGCATCGAGCCTACCCCGAGGTCGTCGCGCGTTGCTCCCGCACGGAGCTCGCGTAGACGTCGACGTACTGCTGGCCGCTCAGCGCCCGGAGTTCGTAGACGAGCTCGTCCGTCACGGAGCGCAACACGAAGCGATCACCCTCGAGGCCCTCGAACCGGGTGAAGTCGAGCGGCTCGCCGATGATGATGCCGATGCGCCGGATCTTCGGCAGCCTCGTGCCGATCGGCATGACCTTCTCGGTGCCGATCATCGCGACGGGGAGCACCGGCACGCCGGCCTCGAGCACCATGCGCGCGACCCCGGTGCGGCCACGGTAGAGCCGCGCATCGGGGCTGCGGGTGCCCTCGGGATAGATGCCGAGGATGCCGCCGTCGCCGAGCACGCGGAGGCCGGTGAGGAGTGAGGCCTCCGACGCCTTGCCGCCCGAGCGGTCGATGGGCAGCTGCCCCGCCGCTTGGAAGAACGTCTTCGTCGCCCAGCCCTTGAGGCCCTTGCCGGTGAAGTACTCGCTCTTCGCGAGGAACACCACCGGACGGTCGACGACGAGCGGGAGGAAGATCGAGTCGATGAACGAGAGGTGGTTGCTCGCCAGCACCACCGCGCCCTGCTTCGGCACGTGCTCGAGGCCGACCACCCACGGCCGGAAGATCGCGAGGAGGATCGGGCCGATCACGATGTGCTTCATGATCCAGTAGAACACCGGCGGACTCCCCTCCCGTGCGGACGAACGCTTCAGCCTAGCGCCGGGCGCGTGTCAGGCGTGTTCCTGCACCCAGACGCGCGCCAGGTCTGCCGCGCCGACCACTCCGGCGTCGTTGACGAGCTCGGCGATCACGAAATCGGGCTCGGGGTGGTAGCCGCGCGCCGGGAGGTGCTCGAAGAAGGCTTCACGGATGGGAGCCAGCAGCAGCTCCCCCGCCACCGCCACGCCGCCGCCGAACACGAAGCGCTGCGGGTCGAGCACGGCCGCGAGGGACGCCGAGGCCTGCCCCAGCCAGTGGCCGAGCTGGCGGAGCGCGGCGACCGCCCCCGGGTCCTCGCCCTCGATGAGCGAGCCGACGAGCCGACCGTCGAGGGCCCCGTGCTCGTCGCGCACCCGCGCGAGCGACTGTCCGATGCCGCCCGCGTCGGCGATCTCGTTGGCCATGCGCAGCAGCGCCCGACCTGAACCGTACTGCTCGAGGCATCCGTGCTGCCCGCAGCCGCAGGCGATGCCGCCCGGCACGACCCGGACGTGGCCGAGCTCGGCGCCCGCGCCGAAGCCGCCGCGGAACAGGCGGTCGCCCGCGACGATCGCGCCGCCGACGCCCGTGCCGATCGTGAGCATCACCATGTCGCTCACGAGGCGGCCCGCACCGAACCGGAACTCGGCCCACCCCGCGGCATTCGCGTCGTTGTCGACGACCACCGTCGTGCCGACGCGGGCCTCGAGCTTCTCGCGGAACGGCTCGTTGCGCCAGTTGATGTTCGGCGCGTAGTAGACCGTCGACTGGGCGGCGTCGATGAACCCCGCGGCGGCGACCCCGACGGCGGCGACGTCGCCGTCGGAGGAGAGCGACCGGATCATGTCGACGACCGCGTCCTCGAGGAGCGCCGGATCGCCGGCCGCGGTGGGCACGCGCTCGCTGCGCACGATCGCGCCGAACTCGTCGACGACCGCTCCTGCGATCTTCGTCCCGCCGATGTCGATACCGATCGCGTGCACCAGCAAGCCGCCTTTCGAACGGGGTGAGGCCGAATGATCCCGGGGCCTCAGGGCCGCACGAGCAACGACTAGAGTGTAATCGACCCCAACGCCGAGGTTCGCGCGCCCTGAGGCAGCGCGGCCTCCTCCGGTGCCGAAGGAGCTACCGTGATCCAGTTCGATACCCCCGCCCTCGTCCCGGCCGACCCCGACGCGAATGCGACCGACCTCCTCGTCGACCGGGTCGCCGCCACTCCCGACTCGGTGCTGTTCTCCCTCCCGACGGCCGACGGCGGCTGGTCGCCCGTCACGACCCGCGAGTTCTACGACCAGGTCATCGCCCTCGCGAAGGGCCTCGTGGCCGCGGGCATCCAGCCGGGCGACAAGATCGGGCTCATGTGCAAGACCCGGTACGAGTGGACCCTCATCGACTTCGCCACCTGGTTCGCCGGCGCGGTGCTGGTTCCGATCTACGAGACGAACTCCCCCTCCCAGGTCAAGTGGAACCTCAGTGACTCGGGCGCCATCTCGGTGATCCTCGAGACGCCCGACCACTTCGCGCGCTTCGACGAGGTGCACCCCGAACTGCCCGCGATCCGCAACGTCTGGCAGATCGACCTCGGCGACCTCGACAAGCTCGCCGCGTCGGGCACCGGCGTGGCCGACGAGGAGATCGAACGGCGACGCAACCTCGCGGTCGGCTCCGACATCGCGACCCTGATCTACACCTCGGGATCGACCGGCAAGCCGAAGGGCTGCGTGCTCACCCACTCGAACTTCGTCGAGCTCTGCCGCAACTCCGCCGTGGCGCTCAAGGAGGTCGTGTCCGAGCCCGGCGCGTCCACCCTGCTCTTCATCACGACCGCGCACATCTTCGCGCGATTCATCGCCGTGCTGGCGGTGCATTCCGGCGTGCGGGTCGGGCACCAGCCCGACACCAAGCAGCTGCTGCCGAGCCTCGGCACCTTCAAGCCGACGTTCCTCCTGGCCGTCCCGCGCGTGTTCGAGAAGGTCTACAACGTCTCCGAGCAGAAGGCCGAGGCGGGTGGCAAGGGCAAGATCTTCCGCTCGGCCGCCGAGACCGCCGTCGCCTACTCGATGGCGAAGGAGGCCGGCGCCGTGCCGTTCGGCCTCAAGGTCAAGTTCGCGATCCTCGACCGGCTCGTGCTCTCGAAGCTCCGGCACGCCATGGGCGGCAACGTGAAGTACGCCGTGTCGGGCTCGGCGCCCCTCGGGCCGCGCCTCGGCCACTTCTACCACGCCCTCGGCATCACGATCCTCGAGGGCTACGGCCTCACCGAGACGACGGCGCCGGCGACCGTCAACCTGGCCACGAAGTCGAAGATCGGCTCGGTCGGCCCGGCGCTTCCCGGCGTCTCGGTCCGCATCGCCGACGACGGCGAGATCGAGGTCAAGGGCATCAACGTGTTCAAGGAGTACTGGAAGAACCCCGAGGCGACCGCCGACACCTTCAACGGCGAGTGGTTCAAGACCGGCGACCTCGGCTCGTTCGACAGCGACGGCTTCCTCTCGATCACGGGGCGCAAGAAGGAGATCATCGTGACCGCCGGCGGCAAGAACGTGTCGCCCGCCGCCCTCGAGGACCCGATCCGCGCGAACCCGCTGGTGGGGCAGGTCGTCGTCGTCGGCGACAAGAAGCCCTTCATCTCCGCGCTGATCACCCTCGACCCCGAGATGCTCCCCGTCTGGCTCAACAACAACAACGAGGACGCGGGCATGAGCCTCGAGGAGGCCACCACCAACGCCGCGGTGCTCGCCGAGGTGCAGCGGGCCATCGACGCCGCCAACGAGAACGTGTCGCGCGCCGAGTCGATCCGCAAATTCACGATCCTGGCCACCGAGCTGACCGAGGCGAGCGGGCACCTCACCCCGAAGCTGAGCATCAAGCGCAACGTGATCCTCGAGGACTTCTCGGGCCAGATCGAGTCGATGTACTCGGGCGCCCCGGCCACCGAAGGCCACTCCATCGTGCACTGAGCCCACGCATCGTCGATCGCACGAAGAGGGGCCCCGCGGCATCCGCGGGGCCCTTCTTCGTCACGCGTGTCACGGCCGGATCTGCCGGGCGCGGTCAGAACCAGTCCGACTCGCGCACCTCCTTCATCGCGACCCGACGTTCGGCCTTCTCGAGCCGGTCGAGGTAGAGGATGCCGTCGAGGTGGTCGGTCTCGTGCTGCAGGGCCTGCGCCATCAGGCCCGAGCCCGAGAGCTCGACCTCGTTCCCGTCGAGGTCGATGCCGCGAACCCGGGCGAACGGATGCCGCGGCGTCTTGTGCCAGAGCCCCGGAACCGACAGGCACCCCTCGTCGATGGCCTCGACCTCGCCCGACACCTCGACGATCTCGGGATTCAGGATGTATCCGACCTCGCCGTCGACGTTGTAGCTGAATGCGCGCAGGTTGACCCCGATCTGCGACGCCGCCACCCCCGCACGGCCCGGGAGCTTCACGCTGTCGATGAGGTCGGCGACGAGCGCGCGCACGCCATCGTCGATCTGTTCGACGGGGGCGGAGACGGTCTTCAGGACAGGGTCGCCGAACAGGCGAATGGGGCGTTCCGGCACGTGCGCTCCGATATCAGTACCCGCGGTCGGCGGGCAGGCCTTCCACGACGAGCGCCGCGAGTTCGCGGGCCGCGTGCTTGGTCACGGGACGCAGCTCGTGCCAGTTCACGACGGATCCGGCGGCGAGCTGCGGGTCGTAGGGGATCCGCACGATCTCGCGCACCCGCGACGCGAAGTGCGCCTCGATCTCGTCGACCTTGACGAGGTGGGTGCCCTGGGTCGCCAGGTTGATCGCGACGACCGCGTTCCGCACGAGCTCGCCATAGCCGTTGGCCTCGAGCCAGGTGAGCGTCTCGGACGCGAGCCTCGCCTCGTCGACGCTGCCGCCCGACACGATCACGATCGAGTCGGCCCGCTGCAGGGTGGCGCGCATCACCGAGTGCACGATGCCGGTGCCGCAGTCGGTGAGCACGAGCGAGTAGTACCGGGCCGCGAGCCCGGCGACCACGTTGTAATCGTTGTCGTCGAAGGCCTCGGACAGCGTCGGATCGGTGTCGGACGCGAGGATGTCGAGCCGCGTCTCGTCGCGGGAGACGAAGGCGGAGAAGTCGGTGTAGCCGCCGATCGACGAGGCCTTCGTGACGACGTCGCGCACCGTCTCGCGGGTCTGGCGATCGACGCGCTCGGCGAGCGTGCCGCGGTCGGGGTTGGCGTCGATCGCGATGATGCGGTCGTCGCGCGCATCGGCGAGGGCCATGCCGAGCAGGGCGGTGATCGTCGTCTTGCCGACGCCGCCCTTGCGAGTGAGGACCGGCACGAAACGGGCGCCGCCCTCGAAGCGCTTCTGGATGCGGGCCGTCAGCTCCTTGTACGCCCGCGCCTTGGCCGAGTCGCCGAGGTTGACGAGGTGCAGCGATGCCTCGTAGAGGAAACGGTTGAACCCGCCGTGCGGCGCGGGCCGCGTGGTGCGGTTCAGGTCGATGAGCCGATCGGCGGTGAGGGACTCGGACGGCTCGGGCAGCTCGGAGGGCGTGAGCTGGTCGGTCGGCACGTCGACGACGGCGACGTGGCTGCCGGTGTCGGTGCTGACGCGCTCGCGTCGGAGCTTGGAGGCGYCGGAGGCGAGGAGCGCGCTGTAGGGCGACGCGTCGCGCCGGTAGGAGCTGCGATATCCGGCATTGGAGAGCGCCGGCGTGACGACCTCGACCGAGGTGGTCGAGGGCCCGCCGCCGACCACGGTCCCCGGATTCACGGCCACATCGTCGATCGCGACGGCGACCTCGTCTTCGGGCATCTCGGGCCGCGGCGCGGGAGGCAGGTCGACCCGGATGTTCAGGCTCTCGGGGAGGGCACTCGCTGCGTGCGCGCCCGTCGTCGGCTCGAGCTCACCGTGCTCGTCGGGGGTTCGACGCGCTCCGGTCGCCCGACGTGTCGTCATCTCGCGATCACTGCTGTCGTCAGCCACGGATAGCCCTCCTCACCAGTGCGAACACATCGACAGCCTAGCGCGGGCGCACCACCACGAGCAGATCGCCCGCCTCCACCTGCTGCGTCTTGGGGATGGCGAGCCGCTCCACGACACCGGCAACGGGCGAGGTGATCGCCGCCTCCATCTTCATCGCCTCGATCGACGCCACGCTCTGCCCGGCTGCGATCTCCGCGCCCGGCTCGACCTGGAGCGTGACCACGCCCGAGAAGGGCGCGGCCACCTGGCCGGGCTGCGAAGCATCCGCCTTCTCGGCCGCGCGGGTCTCGACCACGATGCTGCGGTCACGCACGAAGACGGGTCGGAGCTGGCCGTTGAGGATGGTCATGACCGTGCGCATGCCCTTGTCATCGGCCTCGCCGATCGCCTCGAGGCCGGCGTAGAGCCGCACGCCCTTGTCGATCTCCACCACGTGCTCGGATCCCTGGCGCAGCCCGTAGAGGTAGTCGGAGGTGTCGACGACCGACAGGTCGCCGAAGAGCTCCCGGATCTGCTCGAACTGGCGCGTGGGTGCCGGGAACAGCAGGGCGTTGAGCGTCGCGCGACGGGTGACGCTGTCCCCCTCGAGGGCGCTGCGCTGGTCGTCGGTGAGCTCCGTCACGCCGATGCGCACGTCACGGCCGGCGAGCACCTTCGTGCGGAAGGGCTCGGGCCAGCCGCCCGGGAGGTCGCCGAGCTCTCCGGCCATGAAACCGACGACCGAGTCGGGCACGTCGTACTTGTCGGGGTTCTCCGCGAAGTCGGCCGGATCCGCCTTGACCGCCGCGAGGTGCAGCGCGAGGTCGCCGACCACCTTCGACGACGGCGTCACCTTCGGCACGCGGCCGAGGATCTTGTTGGCCGCGGCGTACATGTCCTCGATGAGCTCGAAGTCGTCGGCCAGGCCGAGCGCGATGGCCTGCTGGCGCAGGTTCGAGAGCTGGCCGCCGGGGATCTCGTGGTGGTACACGCGCCCGGTGGGACCGGGCAGGCCGGACTCGAACGGCTTGTAGAGGCGGCGGACCGATTCCCAGTACGGCTCCAGGTCGGCCACCGCCTGCAGCGACATGCCGGTGTCGCGCTCGGTGTGCGCGAGAGCCGCGACCAGCGACGAGGCCGACGGCTGGCTGGTGGTGCCGGCCATCGGGGCACTCGCCACGTCGACCGCGTCGACGCCGGCGCGGCTGGCGGCGAGCAGCGTGGCCAGCTGACCGCCGGCCGTGTCGTGGGTGTGCAGGTGCACGGGCAGGTCGAAGCGCTCGCGCAGTGCGCCCACGAGGCGCTCGGCTGCGGCCGGACGGAGGAGGCCGGCCATGTCCTTGATCGCGAGGATGTGCGCGCCCGCGGCGACGATCTCGTCGGCGAGCCCGAGGTAGTAGTCGAGCGTGTAGAGGTCTTCAGCGGGGTCGAGCAGGTCGCCCGTGTAGCAGAGGGCCACCTCGGCCACGGCGTGGCCGGTGGCCAGCACCGCGTCGATCGCCGGACGCATCTGGTTCACGTCGTTGAGGGCGTCGAAGATGCGGAAGATGTCGACGCCCGTGGCCGCCGCCTCGCGGATGAACGCGTCGGTGACCTCGGTCGGGTACGGGGTGTAGCCGACCGTGTTGCGCCCGCGCAGCAGCATCTGGATGTTGACGTTCGGCAATGCCTCACGGAGCGCGGCGAGGCGCTCCCACGGGTCCTCGCCGAGGAACCGGAGCGCCACGTCGTAGGTCGCGCCGCCCCACGCCTCGACCGAGAGCAGCTCGGGCGTCATGCGCGCCACGTAGGGGGYGACGGCGACGAGGTCCTTGGTGCGCACTCGGGTGGCGAGCAGCGACTGGTGCGCGTCGCGGAACGTCGTCTCGGTGACGGCGAGCGGCGTCTGCGCGCGCAGGGCTGCGGCGAAGCCCGCCGGGCCGAGCTCGAGCAGGCGCTGACGCGACCCCGCCGGCGCCGGCGCCGAGAGGTCGAGCGCCGGCAGCTTCTCGGCCGGGTTCACCGAGGTGGGCGCCGGTCCGTTCGGCTGGTTCACCGTGACATCCGCGAGCCAGTTGAGGATCTTCGTGCCGCGATCCTTGGAGACGCGGCCGCGGACCAGCTGCGGGCGCTCCTCGATAAAGGAGGTGCTGAGGTCGCCGGCGACGAACGCCGGATCCTCGAGGACCGCCTGGAGGAAGGGGATGTTCGTGGAGACGCCGCGGATGCGGAACTCCGCGAGGGCGCGCTTCGCCCGGGCCACCGCGGCCGGGTAGTCACGACCGCGGCACGTGAGCTTCGCGAGCATCGAGTCGAAGTGCGGGCTGATCTGGGCGCCGGGGTTGATCGTGCCGCCGTCGAGGCGGATGCCCGCACCGCCGGGCGACCGGTAGGTGGTGATCTTGCCGGTGTCGGGCCGGAAGCCCGCCGTGGGGTCCTCGGTCGTGATGCGGCACTGCAGTGCCGCGCCGCGCAGGCGGATCTGGTCCTGCTCGAGGCCGAGGCTCGCGAGGGTCTCTCCCGCCGCGATGCGGATCTGCGAGACGACGAGGTCGACGTCGGTGACCTCCTCGGTCACGGTGTGCTCGACCTGGATGCGCGGGTTCATCTCGATGAACACGTGCTCGCCGGCACGCTCGCCCGCGGTGTCGAGGAGGAATTCGACGGTGCCCGCGTTGACGTAGCCGATCGACTTCGCGAACGCGATGGCGTCGCGGTAGAGCGCCCTGCGGACGTCGTCGGACAGGTTCGGCGCCGGCGCGATCTCGATGACCTTCTGGTGACGGCGCTGCACCGAGCAGTCGCGCTCGAACAGGTGGACGGTCTCCCCCGAGGCATCCGCCAGCACCTGGACCTCGATGTGGCGGGGACGCAGCACCGCCTGCTCGAGGAACATCGTCGGGTCGCCGAAGGCGCTGTCGGCCTCGCGCATGGCCTCTTCGAGCGAGCCGCGCAGCTCGTCCTTCGTGTTGACCCGGCGCATGCCGCGACCGCCGCCGCCGGCGACGGCCTTGGCGAAGATGGGGAAGCCGATCTCGTCGGCCTGTGCCACGAGCGCCTCGATGTCGCGGGAGGGCGGCGTGGACCTCAGCACGGGCACGCCCGCGGCGATCGCGTGCTCCTTCGCGGTGACCTTGTTGCCGGCCATCTCGAGCACGTGCTTCGGCGGGCCGATGAAGGTGATGCCGGCCTCGGCCGCGGCCTGCGCGAGCTCGGGGTTCTCGGAGAGGAACCCGTAGCCCGGGTAGATCGCGTCGGCGCCCGACTCGCGAGCCACCCGGATGATCTCGGCCACGTCGAGATACGCCCGCACCGGATGTCCGGGCACGCCGATCTGGTACGCCTCGTCCGCCTTGAGGCGGTGCAGGGAGTTGCGGTCCTCGAACGGATACACGGCGACGGTCTTCGCGCCGAGTTCGACGGCTGCACGGAACGCCCGGATGGCGATCTCTCCGCGATTGGCTACCAGGATCTTCGTGAACATGCAGGCCTTTCCGACGGGTTTCCGCACAGCGAACATTTAGGTATCGCCCGAGGACTAAAGGTAACGTATCTGTTCGTGCACGTACTCAGCGTCAGTTCCCTGAAGGGCGGTGTCGGCAAGACGACCGTCACCCTCGGACTGGCCTCAGCGGCCTTCGCCCGAGGGGTTCGGACGCTCGTCGTCGACCTCGACCCGCAGTCCGATGTGTCGACCGGCATGGACATCCAGATGGCCGGCCACCTCAACGTCGCCGATGTCCTCGCGTCGCCGAAGGAGAAGATCGTCCGCTCGGCGATCGCCCCGAGCGGCTGGACCAGGTCCAACCCGAGCTCGACGATCGACGTCATGATCGGCAGCCCCTCGGCCATCAACTACGACGGCCCGCATCCGTCGATCCGCGACATCTGGAAGCTCGAGGAGGCGCTCGCGAACGTCGAGGCCGACTACGAGCTCGTGCTCATCGACTGCGCGCCCTCCCTGAACGCGCTCACCCGCACGGCCTGGGCCGCGAGCGACCGCGTCGCCGTGGTCACCGAGCCCGGCCTCTTCTCCGTCGCCGCAGCCGACCGTGCCCTCCGCGCCATCGAGGAGATCCGCCGCGGCCTCTCCCCCAGGCTGCAGCCGCTCGGGATCATCGTGAACCGCGCCCGCGTGCAGTCCCTCGAGCACCAGTTCCGCATCAAGGAGTTGCGCGACATGTTCGGTCCGCTCGTGCTCTCGCCCCAGCTGCCCGAGCGCACGTCGCTGCAGCAGGCGCAGGGTGCGGCGAAGCCGCTGCACATGTGGCCGGGCGAGAGCGCGGAGGAGATGTCGAACCACTTCGACCAGCTCCTCGACCGGGTGCTCCGCACGGCGAGGATCGCCGAGTACGCCGGCACGCCCCTGGAGCTCGAGTCCCCCGTCATCTGACGTCATCTGGGACGCCCGGGCGTGGCGCGACCGTTGCGATGGGCTCGACGGCGAGCAGTGGAGCGGTCAACCGATCCGTGGCACGGCCTGATCCCCGAGACCGCTGAAGGTCAGGAGATCTTGCGCGAACGCGCGCCGCGGCGCGCGGCCAATTCGTCCATCGGGTCGGCCGGATGCGTGTCGAGCTCGACCAGCGTGGACTCGACCTCGCGGAGGACCTTGCCGACGGCGATGCCGAACACGCCCTGTCCGCGGTTCACGAGGTCGATGACCTCGTCGTCGGAGGTGCACAGGTAGACGCTCGCACCGTCGCTCATGAGCGTCGTCTGCGCCAGGTCGTCGATGCCCGCCTCGCGGAGCTGGGTCACCGCGGTGCGGATCTGCTGGAGCGAGATGCCGGTGTCGAGGAGCCGCTTGACGAGCTTGAGCACGAGGATGTCGCGGAATCCGTAGAGTCGCTGGGAACCCGAGCCGGCCGCGCCGCGCACGGTCGGTTCCACGAGCTGGGTGCGCGCCCAGTAGTCGAGCTGCCGGTAGCTGATACCTGCCGCGCGCGCGGCGACTGCTCCGCGATATCCGGCAGCGTCGTCGTGATCGGGGAGCCCGTCGGTGAACAGCAGGCCGAGGTCGTAGCGATCTCGTTCACTCCGGTCGAGCTCGCTCATCCGATCGCCCCTCACTCTCACGCCCGCACCCCGATGGCGCGAGTCCCACGCTACCGACGCCGGGGGTCCGCGCCAAACACATCGGGCCGAACGTCACGGCGTGTCGCGGATCAGCGTGCGAGTCGCGCGAGCGCGTCCCTCACCACGGCGCTGCGCACCGTCTCGAGCTGTTCGGCGAGCTCACGTGCGCGCTCGGCCGCACGCGCCTTGTCGGCCGGGTCGGAGCGTCGCGACGGGGCGATCGCCCGCTCGACGAGTGCGGCCTCCCGTTCTGCGGCGGCGCGCAGGCCTCTCAGGTGGCGGGTCTCGATGCCGACCTCGCGCAGGGCGACGAGCGCCCGGAGCACGGTCAGCGCCTCCTCGCCGTAGGGTCCCGCCGCCGGCAGGAGCGAAGCCGAGACGGCGTCGTCGAGCAGGGTCCGCGTCGCACCGGCGACCTCCACCAGCTCGTCACGCCCGTATCGGCGCGCCCCGGCGAGGAATGATGCCGCACTCGCCGCTCCGGGCAGGGCGGGCGTCTCACCGGCGTCGATCGCCTCGAGGTGCGCCCGGATGACCTTGAGCGGGAGGTACTGGTCGCGTTGCATCGACAGCACCACGGTGATGCGCTCCACGTCGGCGTTCGAGAACTTGCGATAGCCGGACGGCGTGCGCGCCGGCGAGACGAGGCGCTGCTCCTCGAGGAATCGCAGCTTCGACGGTGTCAGCTCGGGGAACTCGGGCTGAAGCAGCGCGAGTACCTGGCCGATGCCGAGCAGTTGGGCCTGGCCGCTCGCGTGCGTGGAGGCGGCGGTGCCCGGCACTAGCTGCTCGCCAGCGGCGCCAGGTCGCGTCGAGAGGCGTAGAAGGTGAGCCGGTACTTGCCGATCTGCACCTCTGCGCCGTCGCTGAGGAGGGCCGTCTCGATGCGCACGCCGTCGAAGTACGTGCCGTTCAGCGAGGACAGGTCCTTCACCTCGAAGGCCGTGCGGTGACGGAGGAACTCCGCGTGCCGCCGGGAGACGGTGACGTCGTCGAGGAAGATGTCGGCGTCGGGGTGACGGCCGACCGTCGTGACGTCGGTGTCGAGCAGGAACCGCGCTCCGCTGTTCGGACCGCGGCGCACGATGAGCAGCGCCGACCCCGAGGGCAGCGCGGCGATCGCCTCCTGCTCCTCGGCCGTGATGTCGCCGTCGAGGGCGGAGAGCTGCGCGGCCGCCTCACGGCTGAATCCGATCGTGGTGTCGGTGGAGCCGTCGCCGACGGCGCCGTTCGACCGCGTAGCCGGAGACTCGCCGTCGTCCGACCCCACTGCGCCAGCCTGAGTCATGTCGTCATCCGCCACGGCTAACCTCCCTGTTCCAGCGTATCGGATCGGGACTTGTCCGCCACACGGGGAATGCGGATGACGCGTGCCGTCTCGATCGCGTAGATGATGCCGGCCCACCAGTAGAGGAACGCCCCCCACATCGTGATGGCCCAGCCGATCGGCTCGCTCACCGCTTCGACGGCGGGGAACGCGAGTCCGAGCATGATGACGGGCAGGCCGAAGAAGAGCGCGAACGTGGCGACCTTGCCGAGCTGGTGCACGGGCAGGGGTCCGTAGCCGTGGTTCGCGAGCACGATACCGAGCACGAGGAGGAACACGTCTCGGGCGACGATGACGAGCACGATCCACCACGGGACGAGCTCGTTGGCCGCGAGTCCGACGAGCGCCGCGAAGATGTAGAGCCGGTCTGCGGCGGGGTCGAGGAGCTGCCCCAACCGCGTCACCTGACCCAGCCGCCGGGCGAGGTGGCCGTCGAGCGCGTCGGTGAGGCTCGCGACGACGAGCACGATGAGTGCAGCCACGTAGTCGCCGACCACGATGAAGGCGAGGAACGCCGGGACGAGCGCGAGCCGGAGCATCGTGAGGACGTTGGGGATCGTCCAGATCCTCGTACTCACCGGCCCCGCATCGTCCCCGCCCACGGTGCGATCCTATCGACCCCTAGAATGCGGCCATGGGTCCCCTCCTCGTGTGTCTCGTCATCTGCGCGATCGTCATCGCCGCAACCTGGGTCGCGTCGCTGCTGACCCGCGAGTACTCGTGGGTGGACCGCATCTGGTCCGTCGTGCCGGTCGTCTACGTCTGGGTCTTCGCGGTGGCGAGCGGATTCGACGCGCGGCTCGTGCTGATGGCCGCCCTGGTCACCGCATGGGGCATCCGGCTCACGTACAACTTCGCGAGGAAGGGCGGCTACCGCGCGGGCGGCGAGGACTACCGCTGGGCGGTCCTGCGCGAGCGGATGTCGCCCACGGCGTACCAGCTGTTCAACCTGTTCTTCATCTCGATCTACCAGAACGCGCTGATCCTGCTGTTCTGCCTCCCGGCGTTCACGGTGTTCGAGGCAGGCGGCTCGCCGCTCGGCGTCTGGGACCTGGTGCTGACGGCGGTGTTCGTGGCGTTCCTCGTGGGCGAGAGCGTCGCCGACCAGCAGCAGTGGGTCTTCCACCGGTGGAAGGCGGCCGAGCGCGCCGCGGGGCGCGCCCCGCGTCCGGGCTTCCTCACGACCGGACTGTTCCGGGTGTCGCGGCACCCCAACTTCTTCTTCGAGCAGGCCCAGTGGTGGGTGTTCTACGGCTTCGTCGTCGCCGCCACCGGGGTGTGGCTGCACTGGACGATCGCCGGGGCGGTGCTGCTCACGCTCCTCTTCATCGGCTCGACCGTGTTCACCGAATCCATCTCGCGGGCGAAGTACGCCGACTACGACGAGTACCGTGCGCGCACCTCGCCGATCGTGCCCTGGTTCCCTCGCTCGCGTGCGGCGTCTCGCGAGGAGCGCACCGCCTGAAACGCGGCGCCCGGTGCTGCGGCGGCTCGTGCGACGGCCCCTTCAGAGCCGGCTGCGCAGCCCTGGCCAGGACTCGGCGAATCGCGGATGCAGCGGCAGGGCGTCGACGTCGGCGACCGGCACCCACCGAAGGGCGATGCTCTCGGGGTCGCTGACGACGGGCGTGAAGCGCGACGACGCGTCGGCGACCACGGTCGTGTACGACCAGTAGCCGAGGTCGAGCACGGTC
The DNA here is from genome assembly GCF_056405255.1 of Agromyces sp. P1_H4. Classification (NCBI taxonomy): domain Bacteria; kingdom Bacillati; phylum Actinomycetota; class Actinomycetes; order Micrococcales; family Microbacteriaceae; genus Agromyces; species Agromyces sp. P1_H4. The sequence continues at coordinate 17,934 of NZ_JBFUCL010000006.1, forward strand.
GTGAACCGCACGTCGAGGGAATCGGCCGGCACCCCCGCCTCCTCCCCCGCCTCGCGAACCGCCGCGGCGACCGCCGTCTCGCCTTCGTGCCGCGCCCCGCCGGGCACGCCCCACGTGCCGCCGAAGTGACTCCACTCGGCACGGTGCTGCAGCAGCACCTCGAAGTCGGGGCTCACCACGAGGAGGCCGGCGGCACCGAAGCGCCCCCAGTACCGATCGCCGTCGGGACCCTCGACCCACGCATCGCCGCTCGCACCGCTCATCTCTCAAGCATGGCGCACGCCGGCGGTCAGGTTGCGGGAGGTGACGACGGCGAGGGCGACGGCGACCCGCCGAGGTCTGGGGCGTCCTCGACGATCTCCGACAGGCGGTCGAGGAAGCCGACGACCACCAGCCGTTCCGCCGCGGTGAGGGACGACGCGAGCCGCAGCATCCGCTCGTGCATCGGACCGAGCGCACGCCGAAGCCGTTCGTGCGCACCGGGCAGGGTGCCGAGGAGCAGCGACCGCCGGTCGGTGGGATGCTCCTGGCGTTCGACGTAGCCGCCGGAGACGAGCCGGCCGACGAGCTTCACGGTCGCGGCGCTCGTGATGCCGAGCTCTCTGGCCAGGGCCGCGCTGGTGGCGAGCCGGCCCGACCGCTCCTGGCGGATGATCCAGCGCAGGGCGGCCAGGTCGGTGTCCCCCATGTCCATGTCCTCGCGGGTGCGCCGCCGCATGGCCGCCTCGGCGTCGCGATGCCGGCGGATGGCCTCGAGCACCTCGAGTGCCGACGGGTCCGAGCGGTCGTACCAGTACCCCTCGTCACTCGAACTTTCGGTTGTTCCCAACGCCATAGCGCGATGATATCTTCGGATCACTAACTTGGTTAGCAAATTCGGCGGATCTGGAGGAAGCCATGTCGCAGACGATCGAGGCGATCGAGGACGAGGTCGTCCTCCTCGACGAGTCGGGCGCGCCCATCGGCCGTGCCCCCAAGAGCGCCGCGCACGGGCCCGACACGGCGCTGCACCTGGCCTTCTCGTGTCACGTGCTGAACGCGCTCGGCGAGGTGCTGGTGACGCGCCGGGCACTCAGCAAGCAGGCGTGGCCCGGCGTCTGGTCCAACTCCTTCTGCGGGCAYCCGAAGCCGGCCGAATCGCTCACCGCCGCCGTGCGGCGACGTGCCGAGTTCGAGCTCGGCATCGAGCTCACCGAGCTGGAGCTCGCGCTCCCGCTCTTCCGGTACCGCGCGATCGACGCCAACGGCACGGTCGAGAACGAGGTGTGCCCGGTCTACGTCGCATTCACCGACGACCAGCCCGACCCGAACCCCCGCGAGATCGCCGAGTACGCCTGGGTGTCACCGCAGGAGCTCGGCCGCGCCGTCGAGGCCGCACCCTGGGCCTTCAGCCCGTGGCTGGTGCTGCAGGCACGAGAACTGGAGCTCTTCCGTGACTGACCTCGTGCACTCGGCGATCGACGACGAGTTGCGCGCCGTCTTCGCCGATGCCCGAGCCCGCGCCGACGAGTTCGGGGCGGACTACGCGGCCCTCTGGGAATCCCTCGAACTGCAGAGCGCCGGCGGCAAGCGGATCCGGCCCCACCTCGTGAATGCGGCCTACCTAGGACTCGGCGGCACCGACCGCGCGCTCGCCACTCGCGTGGGCGTCGCGTTCGAGGTGCTGCACACCGCCTTCCTCATCCACGACGACGTGATCGACCGGGACACCGTGCGCCGCGGCGCGCCGAACGTCGCCTCCCGGTTCGCCGGCCGTGCCCTGGCGCGCGGCGCGGGAGACCGTGCGAGCGAGGTGCTCGGCGAGACGGCCGCCGTGCTCGCCGGCGATCTCGCGCTGAGCCTCGCCCACCGCGAGATCGCGATGCTCTCGATCGAGCCCGAGCGACGTGGCCGGCTGCTCGACATCCTCGACCGTGCCGTCTTCGTCTCCGCGGCCGGCGAACTGGCCGATGTCGTGCACGCGGGTTCCGTCGAGCCGCCGGAGGTCGCCCGCGTGCTGGCGACGCTCGAGCAGAAGACCGCCGTGTACTCGTTCGAGTGCCCGCTCACCGCCGGGGCGGTGCTGGCCGGGGCCGACGAGGCTGCGGTCGGCGCGCTCGCCCGGTACGGTCGCTTCGTGGGCGTCGCGTTCCAGATCACCGATGACATCCTCGGCGTGTTCGGCGATCCGGCCACGACCGGCAAGTCCACGACGTCCGACCTGCGCGAAGGCAAGCAGACCGCGCTCACCGCGCACGCGGCGACCACCGATGCCTGGCCCTCGATCTCGGGGCGGCTGGGCGACCCCGAGCTCGACGATTCCGGCGCCGACCTGCTCCGTGAGGCGCTGCTCGGCTGCGGCGCACTCGATGCCGCACGCCGGCTCGCCGACGAGTACGTGACCCTCGCCCGGTTCGAGCTCGACACCGGCGAGCTGCCCGAGCCGCTCCGCACCGAACTGGGCGAGCTCGCCGGACGAGCCGCGGAGCGTGCGCGATGACCGACGACCCGACTCTGCTCGGCCGCTACGAYGACGCCGCCGAGGCGAGCGCCGCCGTGGTGATCGGCCGGTACTCGACCTCGTTCGGCGCGGCGGCGCGGCTGCTCGACGAGAGCTCGCGGCGACGCATCCGCTCGATCTACGCGCTCGTGCGGGTCGCCGACGAGGTGGTCGACGGCACGGCTCGCGAGGCCGGCCTCTCGGACGCCGAGCTGCTGACCGTGCTCGACGACCTCGAGGCGGAGACCGAGATCGCGGTGCAGCGAGGCTACTCGGCGAACCTCGTCGTGCACGCGTTCGCGAAGACCGCACGCGAAGCCGGGATCGACGAACGCCTCACGCGCCCCTTCTTCGCCTCGATGCGCCGCGACCTCGACCCGGCGCCGTTCACGGCCGATGAGATCGCGCCCTACATCCACGGGTCCGCAGAGGTGGTGGGACTCATGTGCCTCGCGGTGTTCCTCGTCGAGGACCCGGTCGACGCCGCGGAGCGGGCGGGCCTGGAGGAGGGCGCGGTGCACCTCGGCGCCGCCTTCCAGAAGATCAACTTCCTTCGCGACCTGGCGGTCGACTGGCACGAGCTCGGCCGCAACTACTTCCCGTGGCTCGACCCCGACGCCTTCACGGAGGCCGACAAGGCGAGGATCCTCGACGACATCGACCACGACCTCGAGATCGCGGGACGCACGATCCGCCGCCTCCCCCGACGGGCCAGGGCCGCGGTCGCGGCCGCGCACGGACTCTTCTCGCACCTCGCGGCACGCTGCCGACGGACTCCCGCCGAGCGGCTCATCGCCACCCGCATCCGGGTTCCCGACGGCGAGAAGCTCGCCATCGCGCTGCGGTCGGCACTGACGGCGGGCGGGATCGGGCGATGACCGCGTCGTCGGAGCGCATTGTCGTGATCGGCGGCGGCATCGCCGGGCTGGCCTCGGCCGCGCTGCTCGCCCGGGACGGACACCGTGTCACCCTCCTCGAGGCGCGCGGAGAACTGGGCGGGCGCGCCGGCACGTGGGAGCGGCGCGGCTTCCGATTCGACACCGGTCCGTCGTGGTACCTCATGCCCGAGGTGTTCGACCACTTCTTCCGGCTCTTCGGCACGAGCGCCGCCGAGCAGCTCGACCTCACGCCGCTCGACCCCGGCTACCGGGTCTACGGCGACGGCTACGACGCCCCCCTCGACCTGCGCGCCTCCCGTGCCGAGAACGTGGCGCTCTTCGAGTCGGTCGAGCCCGGCGCGGGGGCCGCGCTCGAGCGATACCTCGACTCCGCGGCGTCGACGTACGACATCGCGCGGCGCCGCTTCCTCTACACGAACTTCGACGACGTCCGGGCCTTCGCTGCGCCCGAGGTGCTCGGGGGCGCGATTCGCCTGGGCCGCCTCCTCGCGACGCCGCTCGACCGCTTCGCCGCCCGTTCGGTGCACGACCGGCGCCTGCAGCAGGTGCTCGGTTATCCAGCGGTCTTTCTCGGCGCCTCGCCGTCCTCGGCGCCCGCGATGTACCACCTCATGAGCCACATGGACCTCGAGCAGGGGGTGCTGTACCCGCAGGGCGGGTTCGGCACCGTGATCGCGCGCATCGCCGCGATCGCCGAGGCGGCCGGGGTCGAGATTGTGACTGGCGCCGAGGTGCAGGCCATCGAGCTCACCGACGACTCCACGCCGTCGGTGACCGGCGTTCGCGTGACGGATGCCGCGGGCCACTCCCGGCGCGTCCCGGCGCACCGCGTCGTGTCCGCCGCCGACCTGCACCACACCGAGACCGAGCTGCTGCCGCGCCGGGCGCAGACCTACCCCGAGACCTGGTGGGACCGGCGCACCTCGGGCCCCGGCGCGGTGCTCGCGATGCTCGGCGTGCGCGCGGCCCTGCCCGGGCTCCTGCACCACACCCTCTTCTTCACCGAGGACTGGGAGGAGAACTTCGACCGGATCTTCGGCGACGACCCGCGTATCCCCGACCCCGCGTCGTTCTACGTGTGCAAGCCCAGCGAGACCGACCCGACGGTCGCCCCGCCGGGCGACTCCAACCTGTTCGTGCTCATCCCCGTGCCCGCCGACGTGTCGATCGGCCGCGGCGGCGAGGACGGCACGGGCGACCGGCTCGTCGAGCAGGCCGTCGACCGTGCGGTCGCACGTATGGCCGTCGCGGCCGGGGCGCCCGACCTCGAACGACGCATCGTCGTCCGCCGCACCGTCGGTCCCGCCGACTTCGCCGACGACCTGCACTCGTGGAGCGGCGGCGCCCTCGGCCCGGCGCACACGCTGCGGCAGAGCGCCTTCCTGCGCGGCACCAACCGGTCGCGCCGGGTGCGCGGACTGCTCTACGCGGGCGGTTCGAGCGTGCCGGGCGTCGGCCTGCCGATGTGCCTCATCAGCGCGGAGAACGTGCTGAAGCGGGTGCGCGGAGACCGTACCAGCGGCCCGCTGCCCGAACACGCGGTGAGCGCGCCCGCCGAGGCGACGGCCGAGGCGCCGTTGGAGCGACACCCGCAATGACGCCGTTCGCCTACCTCGCGGGCCTGCTGCTCTCGCTCGCCGCGATGGCGCTCGTCGATGCACGGTGGCGCCTCGCCTTCTGGCGTTCACCCGGCGCGTCGGCGCTCGCGGTGGGCGTGGGCACCGTGCTGCTGCTCATCTGGGACCTGACCGGCATCGGCTTCGGGGTGTTCTTCCGCGGCGACTCGCCATGGGCGACCGGCGCCGTGCTGGCGCCCGAGCTGCCGATCGAGGAGCCCGTGTTCCTGCTCTTCCTCTGCTACCTCTCCCTGGTGTGCGTGCTCGGCGTCGAACGGATGCTGCGCCATGGCGGACGCCGGCGTGCGCGTTCGGGCGGGTCGGCCACGGTGGCACCGCCGACGGGCGATGCCGCGAGCACGCCCGGCGGGAGGCATCCGTGACCTACGCGCTCATCTGCCTGCCGTTCCTCGCCGCCGCCYTCGTCGTGGCTCTCGTCGCGACGCGCACGCTGCCGCCCGGCGAGCGACGCCGCCGCTGGGCGGCGACCGGGATCGCGGCGGTCGTGCTGCTCGCGCTCACCGCGGTCTTCGATTCGGTCATGATCGCCGCGGGGCTCTTCGGCTACGCCGACGGCACGCGCCTGGGACCGGTCGTCGGGCTCGCGCCGATCGAGGACTTCGCCTACCCGATCGCCACGGTGCTCCTCGTGCCCGCCGTGTGGACGCTCGCGCGGCGGCGGGGCGCGAAGGCGGCGCATGATGAAGACTGAGACGGTGCAGCCGGGAATCCTCCACACCCTCGCCCAGGTGCTGCTCTCGTCGCGGCCGATCAGCTGGATCAACACGGCCTTCCCGTTCGCCGCCGCGTACCTGCTCACGGCCGGCACGGTGGATGCGCTCTTCGTCGTCGGCACCCTGTTCTTCCTGATCCCGTACAACCTGGTGATGTACGGCGTGAACGACGTGTTCGACTACGAGTCCGACCTGCGGAATCCGCGCAAGGGCGGCAGCGAGGGGGCGCTCCTCGAGCCGCGCCTGCACCGGCTGGTGGTGTGGGCGGGCATCGTCACGGCGACTCCGCTGCTGGTGGCGATGGTCTGGCTCGGCGGCACGGGGAATCCGTGGTCGTGGGCGGTGCTCGCGGTGAGCCTGTTCGCCGTACTCGCCTACTCGGTGCCGGGGCTGCGGTTCAAGGAGCGGCCGGTGCTCGACTCGATCACGTCGAGCACCCACTTCGTGAGCCCCGCCGTCTACGGGCTCGCGGTGGCCGGAGCGGTGGCGACTCCGCAGCTGCTCGCGCTGCTCGCCGCGTTCTTCTGCTGGGGCATGGCCAGCCACGCGTTCGGCGCGGTGCAGGACGTCGTGCCCGACCGCGAGGCCGGCATCGCGTCGATCGCGACCGCCTTCGGCGCCCGCGCCACCGTGCGCATCGCGCTGGGGCTGTGGGTCGTCGCCGGTCTCCTCATGCTCGCGACCGAGTGGCCGGGGCCGCTGGCCGCGCTCCTCGTGCTGCCGTACCTCGCCGCGGCATGGCCGTACCGGTCGGTGAGCGATGCGGAATCGGGACTCGCGAACCGCGGCTGGCGGTGGTTCATCGCCATGAACTACGGGGTCGGATTCCTCGTGACGATGCTCCTCATCTGGTGGGCGCTCATCCGGTCGTAGGCTGGACGCATGCCCGACGGACCCGTGCGCATCGACGCCTGGCTGTGGGCCGTGCGCCAGTTCAAGACGCGCTCGGCGGCCACGGCGGCCTGCCGTGCCGGACACGTGCGCGTGAACGGCGAGCGCGCCAAGGCCGCCCAGTCGGTGCGCCCGGGCGACGAGGTGCGCGTGCGGGTCGACGGCTTCGATCGACGGCTGGTCGTGCGCCAGACGCTCGTGAAGCGCGTCTCGGCGACGGTCGCCGCCACGGCCGTCGAGGACCTCACGCCGCCGCCTCCCCCGCGCGAGACGGTGGCGATCGTCCCGGTGCGCGACCGCGGCGCCGGGCGTCCGACGAAGCGCGAGCGACGCGACCTCGAGCGGCTGCGCGGCCGGTGAGCCGCCGTGGCGACCTGCCGGGCGTAGCCTGAAACGGTGCAGAAGGAACTGACCCACGAACCCGATGCCCGTCGCTACGTACTGAGGCTCGGAGGCGACATCGCCAGCGTGCTCGACTACCGGGTGCTCGGCGACTCCGTCGCCTTCACTCGCACCTTCACCAATCCCCGGTACCGAGGCAGCGGCCTGGCCGGCGAGCTCGTCGAGTTCGCGGTCGACGACGTCGAGGCGACCTCCGATCGCCGCATCATGCCGAGCTGCTGGTACGTCGGCGAGTGGTTCGACCGGCATCCCGACCGGGCCGCGATGCTCGACCCCCGAACGGCCTGACCATGGCGGCCGGGTACTCCGCCGCGCAGGTGCGCGCCGCCGAGGCGCCGCACCTGGCCGCGGGCGAACCGCTCATGCTGCGGGCTGCGGCGGCACTGGCGGAGGTGATCCGCCGTGAGTCGGCGCGGTCGGATGCAGCCGGCGGGCCGGTGGTGCTCCTCGTCGGCTCGGGCGATAACGGCGGCGACGCGCTGTTCGCCGGTGCGGAGCTCACCGGCGACGGCATGGCGGTGACCGCGATCCCGGCTTCGGAGCGGATGCACGCGGACGCCGCCGCAGCGGCTCGGACCGCGGGCGTGCGGTTCCAGGGCCGCGACGACGCGGCTGCGGTCGACCGGGCGCTCCGTTCCGCGGCGCTCGTCGTCGACGGACTGCTCGGCACGGGGACGAGCGCCGCGCCCGCCCTCCGGGGCACCGCCCGCGACCTGGTGGCCGCCGCGATGCCGATCGTCGAGGAGCGCGGCATCCCGGTCGTCGCGGTGGACCTGCCGAGCGGCATTCATCCCGATGACGGGTCGGTGCCCGATCCGACGGTGCTGCGCGCCGATGTCACGGTCACCTTCGGCGCGGTGAAGGCGGGGCTCCTCCTCGAGCCGGGCGCCAGCCGGGCCGGACGCATCGAGCTCGTCGACCTGGGGCTCGCGCCCGAGCTCGCCGCGATGACCCCGCTCGTCACGACCGACCGGTCCTAGTCGCGTCGGCGTCGGCGTCGGCGCCGGCGCGTCGCGTCAGCGCTCAGGTGCCGTCGTCGATCTCCTCGTCGGTGATCACGCCGGTCTCCTCGCTCTCGACCACGACATGTCGGCTGCCGAGCTGCGCCGCGAGCGAGCGTCCGGCGTCGATCGCCTCATCGCGGCTGCGGAAGCTCTGCGAGAGCTCCTCGCCGCCCACCACGCGGTTGACCCACTGGCCGCGCTTGGACATCGTGATCACGTCGCCGTCGTCCATGCGAATTCCCCGTTCCGCGGTGCGCGGTGGCATCCGCCCCACCAGTCAAGCGCAGGGCGTGGGGATTGGGAACCGGGAGATCAGTACCAGTTCATCGACTGCGAGTGCGACCAGGCGCTGCAGGGGCTGCCGTACGAGCCCTTGATGTAGCCGAGGCCCCACTTGATCTGCGTGGCCGCGTTGGTCTCCCAGTCGGCGCCGGCGCTGGCCATCTTGCTGCCGGGCAGCGACTGCGGGATGCCGGTGGCGCCGCTGCCCGCGTTGAACGCGGTGTACGACCAGCCCGACTCCTTCTGCCAGAGCTTGTCGAGGCACTGGAACTGGTCGGCGCCCCAGCCGTACTGCGACGCGGCGAGATCTGCGGCGACGGCGCGCGCGCCGTCGGGCGTGTTCGCATTGGCGAGTGCGGCGGCGGCCGCTGCGGCGGCCGCAGCGGCGGCCTCGGCCTGCGCCTGGTCGAAGGCGGCGGCGGCCGCCGCCGTCTTCTCCGCCTCGGCGCGCGTCACCTTGGTGAGGTCGACGACCTCGTCGACCGGGATGCTGCGGTAGTCGCTGAGCGAGGCGACGGATGCCGCGAGACCCGACGCGTCGACCTTGCCGTTCGCCGCGGCGAGGGTCGCGTTCGCGGCGGTGATGGTGTCCTCGGCGTTGTCGAGGGCCTTGGCCGCGGCGATGCCGCGATACGCGCCGAGCTGCTCGTGGCGCAGGCCGCTGGTGGCGTTCAGCGCCATCGTGGCGTCGATGCGGGCCTGGGTGGCGACGGCGTTCTGCACGGTGAAGCCGGTGCCGACGAGGACACCGGTCGCGATGACGGCACCGGCGACGATGAGGCGGCGGCGGCCGATGCGGCGGCGGCGCAGCCCACGGCGGGAGCCGGGGTTCGCGGCGTCGGTCGAGGGGGTCGAGGAGTGGGCACGGGTGATGGCAGTGATGATTCGCATAGGTTCAGGGGCGGCTCGGACAGGTGGTCGGGGTGCGCCTCCGAGCCGGGGCACAAGTCAGACACTCTGCCGGGCGAATCTGGACAGATCCTCAGTTTGTCCTGTGCAAGTCATGACTGTGGTCGGCCGCAACCCGGGATACTGGGAGGATGCCGACTCCCTCCAGCGCCTTCCCGCAGCCGTCGGCGAGCGGTCGGTGCCCGTGCCTCAGCGGGTCGCCGTTCAGCGAGTGCTGCGCCCGGTTCATCACCGGCCGTGCGCACGCGCCGACGGCCGAGCAGCTCATGCGATCGAGGTACACGGGCTACGCCGTGGGGGCACGCGACTACCTGCTCGAGACGTGGCATCCGTCGACGCGACCCGCCGAGCTCGCGCTCGACCCGGCCGTGCGGTGGTATCGCCTCGACATCGAGCGACGGGAGCGCGGTGGCCCGCTCGACCGTGACGGCGTCGTCGAGTTCCGCGCGTACTGGCGAAATGACGCCGACCGCACCGACCGCGGCGAGCAGCACGAGACGAGCCGCTTCCTCCGCGAACAGGGCCGGTGGCGCTACGT
>NZ_JBFUCL010000007.1:0-27172 GCF_056405255.1 Agromyces sp. P1_H4
CAGCAGCGTCTCGTCGGCGAAGCCTCCGCCGGTCGCCGCCATGTCCGCCAGGAACAGGTCGTCGGAATCCTCGACCCCCGCTCGGCGCTGGAGGGTGGTGGCGGAGAACGCGAACCAGCCTCCGCTCAAGGCGGAGCTGCCTCCCAGCCGATCACGCTTCTCCACCAGGGCGACGGTCAGTCCGTTCTCGGCGAGGCGTTGCGTCGCGGCCAGGCCTGCGAGTCCTCCGCCGACGACGATCGCGTCGAACACCCGACCACGCCGCGTCGTCATCGCTGCCCGGTCACGACTGCTCCGGTGGTTCGACTTCCGCCCGGAACCGCGCGACGTCGACCGTCCCGGAGGTGCCGGCGGCGAGCGCCGCCGCTTCGACGAGTGCGAGCGTGCGGGAGGCGTCGTCGGCCGTGACGAGTGGCTCCGCCGTTCCACGTGCGACGTCGATGAAGTGGTCGAGCTGCGCCTCGAAGGAACCGCGCCGTTCGACGGGAAGGTAGGTGCGAGAGAGCGGCGAATGCCAGTCGTGGGAGACCGACGGACCATAGGTGTACTTCGCGAGGTTCGGCACCGACAGCGCCCCGCGCGTGCCGACGATCCGGTAGGCGACCTCGTCGGGGAGGAATGGGAACGCGAGCGTCTCTTCGGTGGCCTGGTCCCATCCCCACGGGGATACCCCGGCGTCGGAGGCGAGGAAGCTTCCGACCGCTCCCGACTCGAATCGGAGGTTCAGCGACACCGTGTCCTCGACCTCGAGGCCACGGGCGTGCGAACCGCGCATCGCCTGGATCTCGGCCACCTCGCCGCACAGGTGCCGCAAGAGGTCGAGGTCATGCACGACGTTGATGAGCATGACGCCTGCGCCCGGTTCGCGGTGCCATGGCGTGTCGGTGAAATACGCGTCGTCCTTGCGCGCGGACCAGAGCCCGCTGACGGCGACGATCTCTCCGAGCTCGCCGTCGCGGATGGCGGTGCGGGCACCTGCGACGGCCGGATGATGGCGGCGGTGGTGGCCGACCAGGAGTCGCCCGTTGAGCCTGGCAACCGTGTCGACGAGGCGACGCGAATCAGCGGAGTCCGTGGCGATCGGCTTCTCGAGCAGCACCGCGACGCCGGCCTCGAGGCATTCGACCGCTGTCTCGACGTGCAGGGAGTTGGGGTTGGCGATGATGACGGCATCGATCCCACCTGCGTCGAGCATCGTCACCACGTCCGCATATATCGGACCGTCGTGACGCACGTCCGCGGACAGGAACGGGTCGGCGATCGCAGCCAGGACGGCCCCGGGGGCCGCTCGAATGAACTCGATGTGCTGCCGCCCCATGAAACCTGCTCCGACCACTCCGATGCGAAGAGGGGGTGCTTCGGATGCGGTCATGGGGCCTCCCTGCAACGTCGCCGTTGCGCCGGTCGGAACCGAGCGTATGGCAGGATGAATCGACGCACACGAATCGTTCCATTCAGCGGCGACGTCTCCACTGGAACCCCGGGCCAGCATGTTCCACTCGACGGGACATCGCTTTGCGAACCGATCGAAGTCCGTAAGAGTCGGCACTGCCACCGAGCCGTAGCTTGACAGCGTGGTCGACGACGATCTCGCCCCGTGCGAAGCATGTCGACTGCATGTCGCGCTTCGGCCACCGATCTCACGTCGGCGCTTGCACGAAGACGTGCGAAGAAAAGAGGAGAGTCCCATGGGCACAGCCCGATCGACGCGCCGAGGCTTGATCGCCGCGTCGGTGCTCGCAGCAACCACCCTCGTCGTCACCGGCTGTGCCGGCGGCGGCGGCACTCCCGAAGAGTCCGGTGACGCGGGCGCTTCGGACAACAAGCCCGTGACCATCACTGTCGCGACGAGCCAGAACGAGCAGACCCCGAACTACTTCTGCGGAGTCGAGCTCCTCAAGGAGCGACTCGAGGAAGCCGATATCGGCTTCACCGTCGAGCTGTATCCGGCAAGTCAGCTCGGCCCCGACGCAGACCGCTTCCCGCTCGTGCAGGCCGGCGACATCGATATCGACCTGCAGGGTGCGTCCGCGCTCAGCGCCACGTACGAGCCGATCGGCGTCGTCGATGCCGCCTACGCGTTCAATGACGTGGACCACGCGTTCAAGTGGATCGACGAGGGCTCGGAAGACCTGTTCTCGGGGTTCCATGAGGCCACCGGCGTCAACATCGTCGACGGCTGGTTCTTCGGCAACCGCACCTTCACGACCAAGGACGTCGAGGTGCACGGCCCCGATGACCTGGAGGGCGTGCCGATCCGATTCCCGAACTCCCCGATCTTCCTCGCGAATGCCGAAGCGCTCGGAGTGACCAGCCCCGTGTCGGTAGCGGTCGAAGAGGTCTACACCGCCCTGCAGCAGGGGATCGCGGTAGGCCAGGAGAACCCGATCGTCGCGACGCACTCGTCCAGCTACGATGAGGTCCTCAACACCGCCATCTTGAACGACCACAACGTCGGCATCCACTGGATCCTCGTCAGCGACAAGACGTACGAGAAGATGAGCGAGGAGCAGACGGCTCTGCTCGAGGAGACCGTCCACGAGATCCGCCCCGAGAACCGGGAGTGCGTCGAAGAGGCGACCGAGGAGATCCTCGACGAGTACCGCGCGAACGACGCGTTCACGGTGATCGAGAAGGAGGACATCGACATGGATGCCTTCATCAGTCAGGCGGAGAAGTTCTTCGAGGGCTACTTCAGCGGAGAGAACCTCGAGGCCTACCAGGCGATCCGCGAAACCGCGGACTGACCTCCGCGAGGCAGGAACGGGGTGGGTGTGCAGACGCACCCACCCCGTTTTCCGAGTGTCCGACCGGCTCGAGGATCAGTGCGCCGGGCTCGTGCCCAGCCGACGACTCAGCGTCATCCCGGCGGCGCGCACGGCCGGAGCGACGCGGTCGGGGACCACGTCCGAGACCGTCCCGGTCACGGAGATCGCCGCGACGGGCGCGCCACCATGGCCGAGGATCGGGCTCGCCGCGCATGCGCGATCGATGGCGCACTCCTCATTCTCGGTCGCCACCCCGAGCCTGCGGATCTCGATCAGCTCGCGCCGCAATGCCGACGGCTCGGAGGTCGTGTGCGGCGTGCGCACCTCAAGGCCGCCCCGGATGACGCGCTCGACGACGTCCTGCGGTGAGCAGGCCAGGATGGCCTTCCCGAGTGCCGTCGCGTGTGCGGGGAGGCGGCCGCCCATCCTCGCCAACGGCTTCGACGCGGACTCGCCGCGCACGATCGCGACGAAGACGACGTCGGCGCCTTCGAGCACCGCCAGGTTCACCGTCTGACCGGTCGCGTCGCGCAGCTCGGTCATCACCGGAAGCGCCAGGTGGCGCAGCCTTCGCGGCTGCTCGACGGTCATGGCCAATTCGAAGAGGCGAGTGCCCAGGTAGAGCTTGGCGCCATCGCGGTCGAGGAAGCGCTGCGCGACGAGATCGGCGGCGAGCCGAGAGACCGTGGACTTCGGAAGGTTGGCACGCCGGGCCAGCTCCGAGACACCGAGCCCTTCGTCCTCCTCGCCGAACGCGTCGAAGACGGCCGTCACGCGGTCGAGCACGCTGATCGAATCAGTCCACTCCGCGGTGCGCATGTCTTACGCGGCCGTGAGTCGACGGCTGACGTTCGTGCCTGCGGCACGCACGAGGGGTGCGACGCGATCCGGGTCCATCGCTCCACTGGGTCCGGCGATCGAGATCGCGCCGAGCACCACGCGGTCACCCGCAAGTACGGGACTCGCGACGGCGAAGATGCCGGGGTAGGAGACCTCGAGGTCCGTCGCGACGACGGAGGCGCGCACATGCGTGAGTTCGGCGCGGAAGTGATCGGCGTCGTCGTCGATGAGCGGCGCGGTCACCCGGTCCACGACATCCTGATCGGCGCAGAAGGCGAGGTAGGCCTTGCCGCTGGCGGTGGTCAGCGCGGGCGAGCGCATGCCGGCTCGGGTGGGGAGCATCGGAAGGCGACCCGCGACGGCGGCGATCGACACCATGTCCGTTCCCTGCTGGACCCACAGCCCCACCCGCTCACCCGTGACATCCCGCAGCTGCCGGATGACTGGCGCCGCGGCGGTGAGCAGCCGGCGGGGGAGGCTCGCGCGCGTGCCGAGCTCGAAGAGGCGCAACCCGAGGGTCACGCCGTCCTCCGTGCGCTCGACGTAGCGCTGTGCGGTCAGCTCCGCGACGAGGCGCGAGACGGTGGACTTCGGCAGGCACGTCGTCGACGCGAGATCGGTGATCGAGATCGAGCCGCCGGAGTCCTTCACGGCATCGAGGATCGCGATCATGCGACCGAGCACAGAGGCCGGTGCGCCCGGCCGAGCGGGAACCGTGTTCCATTCGGCGAAACTCGTCATCGAGTATCCCCTCCCAGCGGCTTGAATCGTCGTCGACCGCCCTTGATTCCGAACGTACTAGTTCGTACAGATCCATGCAATGCTGTTTTCAGAACCAGGCGGACACCGATGGCGGTGGACGCAGAAGGGTGCCATGCGCACATCGATCGCCACGGTCTGCCTGAGCGGCACACTCGACCAGAAGCTCGTCGCCGCGCGCGAGGCGGGATTCGATGGCGTCGAGATCTTCGAGCCGGATCTGGTCGCCTCGCCCGAGTCCCCTGAGGCGATCCGCGCGAGAGCCGAGCAGCTCGGCCTGTCCCTCGACCTCTACCAGCCCTTCCGCGACTTCGAGGGTGTCGGCCCCGAACTCCTCGACCAGAACCTTCGCCGGGCCGCGTCGAAGTTCGCCCTGATGAATCGCCTGGGCATCCGAACCCTGCTGCTGTGCAGCAACGTCGCTACGGCGCGGAGCGGGGATGAGCAGCTCGCCGCTGCCCAACTGCGCCAGCTCGGGGACGTCGCGGAGCGCTTCGGAGTTCGCGTCGCCTATGAGGCGCTCGCCTGGGGCCGATTCGTCGACAGCTATGAAGCAGCCGCTCGCATCGTGCGGCTCGCCGACCACCCACGCATCGGCCTCTGCCTCGACAGCTTCCACATCCTCTCGAAGGGCCACAGTCCGGAGGCGATCGAGACCATCTCCGCCGACAAGATCTTCTTCGTGCAGATGGCGGACGCCCCGCTCCTGTCGATGGACGTGCTCTCGTGGAGCCGGCACCACCGCCTCTTTCCGGGCGAGGGCGGTTTCGACCTCGGCACGTTCATGGCACACCTGGTTCGAACGGGCTACGACGGTCCTGTCTCACTCGAGATCTTCAACGACACGTTCCGCCAGGCTGATCCCCTCGCGACGGCGGTCGACGCCCGACGCTCGCTGCGCTGGCTCGAGCATGAGACCGCCGCCTCCTTGGGCGCCGCGGCGGGCGGAGGTGCGGCTCGGATGCGCACGGCCGGGCTTCCCGCCGTCGAGCCCCCTGCCGACATCAACTACGTCGAGCTGCGAACCGGCGAGGTGCACGAGCTCAGGCGCCTGCTCGGGCAACTGGGGTTCCGCTCCCATGGAGAACACCGGACGAAGCCGGTCGAGCTGTGGTCGCAAGGCGCCGTTCGGATCGTGCTCGGCGCGCCGGATTCGGAGCAGATGCGGCCGACGGTCGCGGGCATCGGCCTTTCCGTGAGTGATCCTGCCACTGCGCTGCGACGGGCGCGAGACCTGTTCGCTCCCGACGTTCCTCGGGAGGAGGGAACAGGCGAGGAACCCCTCGTCGGTGTTCGAGCGCCTGACGGGTCGGAGGTGTTCTTCGGTGCCGCGGGAGAATCGACGCCGGCATGGGTGAGTGAGTTCGGCGCCCCTGAACACGGCGACCCGCAGATGGTCGAACGTATCGATCACGTCAACCTCGCCCAGCCCTGGCAGCACTTCGATGCAGCGGTGCTCTTCTTCCGTTCGGTGCTCGACCTGCGCACGGAGGCGTCGATCGAGGTGGCCGCACCGGTGGGCCTGGTACGCAGCCAGGTCCTCCACAGCGACAACGAGATCCTGCGAATCGCGCTCAACCTGGTGCCCTCGGGTGCGCGCGCGGATGCGATCCTTCCGCAGCACCTCGCCTTCGCGACATCCGATGCCCTCGCGCTCGCTCGTGCGGCTCGTGACCGCGGTTTCCGGCCCCTCGACATCCCCGCGAACTACTACGACGACATCGAGGCGCGCTACCAGCTCGAGCCTGCGCTCCTCGACGAGCTCAAGGAGCTGAACGTCATGTACGACCGGGACGAGACCGGGGAATTCCTGCACTTCTACACGCATCCCATCGGGACCGTGTTCCTAGAGGTCGTCGAGCGTCGCGGCGGATACGCGGGGTACGGCGCGCTCAACGCGCCCGTCCGACTCGCGGCCCAGTACCAGCATCGCCACGCCGTACGTCGGGGGGTGCTCACGTGATCCGGCACGTCGCCGTCTTTCGATTCCTCCCGGAATTCACGATGGAACAGCGAGAGCATTGGATGTCGTTGCTGCGGGCACTGCCGAGTCACATCCCCGAGCTGCGCAGCATGAGCGTCGGTCCGGATGTGCTCGGAGGACCGACCTCGCATGAGCTCGCCATCGTCGCCGACTTCGACGACCTCGACGGACTGGCCGCCTACACGCAGCATCCGGCCCATGCCGAGGTGCTGAAGATCTCCGCACCTGTGAAGGTGTCGCTTGCGACGGTCGACTTCGAGATTCCGGATGCCTCGTGACCGGTGCGCGTGACCTCGGAGGGCGCTACCTCGTCGGCCTGATCGGCGAGGGCATCACCGCATCCCTGACGCCGGCGATGCACGAGGCGGAAGCCCGGGAGATGGGACTCGACTACGAGTACCGCATCTTCGACCTGATCGAGCTCGGCCGCCCGGCGACGGACGTCGGCGCGATCCTCACCGAAGCCGAGTCCGCGGGCTTCGCGGCGATGAACATCACCCACCCCTGCAAGCAGCTCGTCGTCGACCTCGTCGATGAGCTGGACTCGGATGCCGCTCACCTGGGAGCAGTCAACCTCGTGGTCTTCGACGATGGCCGTCTCATCGGGTTCAACACGGACTGGATGGGGTATCGCGACGGTCTCGTGGCAGGCCTGCCGGGAGCATCGTTCGAGCGCGTGGTGCAGATCGGCTGCGGGGGTGCGGGGGCGGCGACCGCGTACGCGCTCCTCTCGGAGGGCACCGAGCGGCTCGACCTGGTGGACGTCGACCCCACCCGCGCGGAAGACCTCGCCGCACGGATGCGCACGCACTTCCCGGCGCTCCGCATCGGGACGATCGCACCGGACGACGTCCCCCGAGCGATCGCGCGCGCGAACGGCGTCGTCCACGCCACGCCGATGGGCATGCTCCATCACCCCGGGATCCCCTTCGACCCCGACCTGCTGCGGCAGGGAGCCTGGGTGTCGGATGTCGTCTACCGACCCCTCGAGACCGAACTCGTCCGGCAGGCTGCCGAGCGCGGGCATCCCGTGCTCGACGGTGGGCGGATGGCCGTGGGGCAGGCATGCGCTAGTCTCCGAATCATCTCGGGCCTGCGGCCCGATCGTGAGCGGATGGAGCGGCATTTCCGTGCGCTCGTCCGCGCTGAGGGGCAGTCCCGCGCCGGAGGGAGTTCGCAATGAGCGATCGGCTGAGCGATGTGCGCGACAACGGGATGACCGAGCGGGCGATCCGGACCCAGGGGGACATCCTCGAGGTCGCCACCGCCGAGTTCGCCGCGAACGGCTACGCGGGCGCCCGGGTCGACGAGATCGCCGCGCGCACGCGCACGACGAAGCGCATGATCTACTACTACTTCGGTTCGAAGGAGGGGCTGTACCTCGCAGTCCTGGAACGCGTCTACGCGCAGATCCGCCGGGTCGAGCGCGGGATCCAGATCGACGAGCTGTCACCGGATGACGCGCTGCGAACCCTCGCGGAGGCGACGTACGATCACCACACGACGCACGAGGCGTTCATCCAGCTCGTCAGCATCGAGAACATCCATCGCGCCGAGCACCTGCGCCAGTCGGAGACGATTCTGCGCGAGAACGTCACCGCCATCACGCTGCTCGAGGAGGTCATCGAGCGGGGCGTGCGCGACGGCATCTTCCGCGACGACGTCGATGCCGTCGACGTGCACATGATGATCAGCGCCTACGCGTGCTTCCACGTCGCCAACCGGCACACCTTCGCCGCCATCTTCGATCGGGACATGCTCGACCCCGCACTCCAGGAGTCGCACCGACGGCTCATCGGCGACATGGTCGTTGCGACCATGACGGATCGTCACAACGACCGACGCGTGCCCTGACCGGGGTCAGACCGCCGGCGGCCTGCCCGGCGCGAGGCGACGCGTGAGCGCCTGCGCAGCAGCGCGGATCGCCGGTGCGAACCGGTCGGCGTCGAACCGGTCCGTGCATCCCGAGACCGAGACCGCCCCCACCAGCCCGCCCAAGGGCGCGAACACGGCGCTCGCCGCGCAGGACAGTCCGGCAGCGAACTCGCCGATCTCCGACGCGAGCGCGCCCCGTCGGATGTCGACGAGCTGACGCCGCAGCTCCGCCGGATCCCTGATCGTCCGGGACGTCCAGGCCTCGAGCCCCGAGGCGAGGACCTCCTCGACGTCGGAAGAGGGTGAGTGCGCGAGCACGGCCTTCCCCAGCGCGGTGGCATGAATCGGCAGCCGTCCGCCGGTGCGGACGGTGGGCGGTGCCGCCGAGCGGCCGCGCATCACGCCGATGCAGACCATCTCGCCGCGGTCGGGGATGGCCAGGTGCACGTTCTCGCCGGTCRCATTGCGAAGGTCGGCCATCACCGGCAGAGCAGCGACCCTGAGCTCTCGCGGCTGCTGGGCGAGCTGCCCGAGCTCGAACAACCGGAGGCCGAGATGGATCCGCTTCCCGTCGCGCTCGAGATACCTCTGGCGCACCAGCGTCGCGACCAGTCGTGAGACGGTGGACTTCGGAAGGCCTGCACGCAGCGCGAGTTCGGAGATGCCCAATCCACGGTCGTCCTGGTCGAACGCCTCGAGGATGGAGGTCATGCGGTCGAGGACGCCGAGCGCGTCATTCGCGGCAGCCTCGGGCATCGGTCAGGCCACCTGCAGTGCCAGCCGGTGGGTGAGCGCGAGCGCCGCGTGTCGCACGAGCGGCATCATCCGGTTCGCATCCATGTCGGTCACCGGCCCCGCGACGGAGATCGCAGCCACCGGCAACCGTTCCGGTGAGAGGACCGGGCTCGCCACGCCCACGACCCCCGGGAAGGTCTCGCAGCGGTCGATGGCGACCGATTCCGCGCGAACCATGGCGAGCTCCCGCTCGAGCAGGTGACGCTCGCGGGCACCGAGGCCGTTCATCACGCTGCAGAGGACCGACTCGTCATCCGTGAATGCCAGGACGGCCTTGCCGAGGGCGGTCGTCACCGACGGCACGCGAACTCCCGCCCGCGACGGTACCGGTCGCAACCGGCCCCGCACCGAGATCACCGAGAGCATGTCGCGCCCTTCCTGAACCGCGACGTTCAGGTGCTCACCGGTCGCGTTGAACAGCTCGACGAGCACCGGCAGGGCGGCAACGCTGAGGCGTCGGGGAGTGCTGGCACGCGCCCCGAGCTCGAAGAGCCTCAGGCCGATCACGACTCCGTCCTCGGTCCGCATCAGGTAGTGCTGCCGCACGAGATCGCCGACCAGGCGCGAGACAGTGGACTTCGGAATGCCGGTGCTGAGCGCGAGCCCGGTGATCGTGGTCGAGCCGTGGGACTCCCGAACGGTCTCGAGGATGGCGAGAATCCGGTCGAGCACGGAGACGGGCTCGTCTCTGAGAGCGGATCGCATGTCGGCAGTATCCGTCGGCTTCGGTCGGGGCGGCAAGCGCGCCCGGCATTGCCGACGGGGCGGTCCCACTGAGTGGGACACGCCCCGCTCGATCGTGTCGCCTCGCCGGCGTGGGAAGGGCCCGAACGCCGCCGCTTCGGCGTGTTCGGGCCCTCCGGCTCAGGACTCGCGGAGTCCGTGGACGTGCCTCAGACCGCGCAGAACGGCTTGATGCCCATGGCGCTCTCGAGGCCCTCCATCACGTGCTGCTTGAAGAACTCGTCGCCCGCCAGCGGGGCACCGGTCCAGGCCGCGGCGTCGTGACCCAGGGTCGTCAGCCACGCCCGGCCGCCGTCGTAGTACTGGCACCAGCTCACCGGGTGCGACTCGCCATGGCCGGCCGGGGTCGCCTCGCTCGTGGCCTTGTCGACCTCGAGCAGCACGTTGACGAAGCTGGGATAGGGCACCAGGTTGTACCACTCGTCCTTGAAGGCCCAGGTCTTGGGCATGAACGACGTCGAGACGTCGTTGCCGTTGATCGTCTCGACCGTGCCGTCCCGGTTCGGTCCGTGGTTGTAGAAGTTCGCTCCACCCAGCAGGCCCTCGTAGTACGGCCAGTGGTACTCGGCTCCGAACGCGTTGTGGATGCCGACGAAGCCGCCGCCGCCGCGGATGTACTGCATCAGCGTCGTCTGCGCCGCGTCGTCGAGGGTGTCCCGGTTGGAGCTCAGGAAGACGACCGCCTGGTAGTTGTTGAGGCGGAACTGCGACAGGTCCTCGGTGTAGTCGGCCGCGATCCCGCGCTCCGCCGCCCAGGCGATGAGTGCGGCTTGGGCGATGTTGTCGGCGTTCAGCGGCGGGTTGAGCCCTGCCGCCAGCGGCGTGCCGAGGTGGGCGTGGCGCGGGCCGGCGGTGCGGCTCCAGATGAGGATCCGTTTCGGCTCACCCTCGGTCCAGCCATTGCCCCATTCGTTGTAGCAGGTGGGGTCGGCACCGCGGCAGACGCCGTAGTCCTTGATCTCATCGAGGTAGATCTCGCTTGCCGTCGTCGGCTGTCCGCCGAGACCGTTGCCATTGCCGTTCCCGTTGCCAGTGCTCAGGGCCGTTCCTCCGACGGCCATGCTCGCGCCGAGCGCTGCCGCGGCGACGAGGGCGACTCCGGAGCGTATGAGGGATTTCATGTGATCTCCTTTGATCGTTCCTGCTGATTCCTCGAGTGCGCCGAGCGCGATCGGTCCGAGGCTGGTGCGAATCTAGGCGTCCCCGAAGCGGGGAGGCAAAGCCCGTTCCACCCAGTAAGCCGACCGCGACTTCCAACCACCGGAGACCCGCTTGGAGATGGACACGAACGTCGATGATGGCGTTCACTGGAGACCGGAGGCGCCATGGACGACGGTCGATTGCTCGTCGTGTGCAAGGACGACAGCACGCTCGAGGTCATCGACCTCGAGACGTCCATGCCTGCTGGGGTGGTCACGGCATCAGGCTTCACTCCGCATGAGGTCGTCGCGACCGACGACGGCCGACGTGCCTTCCTGCCCGTGTACAGCGACGCGCCCGTCGGGTCTCCGGGAAGCGACGGCCGGCGGGTCGACGTCGTCGATCTCTTGACGTTCCAGCGCGTCGGCGAGATCCGGCTGGGCTTCGCGAGCCGACCGCACCAATCGAGCCTGCTCTCGACGGATCGCGTGGTCGTCTCCACGGAGCTCGACGAATCGGTCACCGTGATCGACCAGCGAACCCTTCGCGTCGTCGCACGACTGCCGACCGGTCAGACGGAGTCGCACACGTTCGCGGTCAGCGCGGACGGACGTCGCCTCGTGACGGCGAATGTCGGCCCGGGGAGCGTCAGCATCATCGATGTCCCGTCGCGTGCGCTCCGTGGCGTCGTGGAGGTGGCGGAGAAGGTCAACCGCATCTGCCTCGAGCCCGGAGGACGGTTCGCCTACACGGCCGACCAGGGTTCGCCTCGGATCGCCGTCATCGATACGGAGCTCCTCCAGCGCGTCGGTTGGATCGAGTTGCCGTCGATCGGGTTCGGCACGGCGGTGACGGCCAGCGGTTCGCACCTCGTCGTCGCGCTCAGGGCCGCTTCGGAGATCGCGGTGGTCGATCCCCGATCGGGCGAGGTCGTGCATCGGATCGCAACCCCGGACCACCCACAGGCGATCGTGCTGCACCCCGACGGCGTCCGCGCGTACTCCGCCTGCGATGTCGACGACTGCGTCGTGGAGGTCGACATTCGTGCCGGACGGCTGTTGCGTCGAATCACGACCGGTCGCAATCCCGATGGGATCGCCTGGAGCCGGCCTCCCACTCCGGCCGGGGTGGGATGAGCGGATCACGAAAGGTGCACGCATGACCTCACCATTCAGCCTCGAGGGCAAGACCGCCCTCGTCACCGGAGGCAATCAGGGCCTGGGCAAGGCGTTCGCGTTCGGCCTGGCGGATGCCGGCGCGCGCGTCGCCATCGCCGGACGCAGCGCACAACGCAACGCCGCGGTCGTCGACGAGGCCCGAGGCGCGGGCCACGAGTTCGTGCCGATCACCGCCGACCTCACCGACGACGCGCAGGTCGCGGCGATGACGGATGCCGCGATCGAGGGCCTCGGGCGCATCGACGTGCTCGTCAACAACGCCGGGACCTGCGTGCACAACCCGTCGTTCGACGTGACCGACGAGGAGTGGGACGGCGTGTGGGACCTGAACGTGCGAGCCCTGTGGAAGGCCAGCATCGCCGCCGGTGCCCACATGCGCGAGCTCGGTGGCGGGTCGATCGTCAACATCGGCAGCATGTCGGGACTGATCGTCAACCGCCCCCAGTGGCAGCCGGCGTACAACGCCTCGAAGGCGGCGGTGCACCACCTCACGAAGTCGCTCGCGGTCGAGTGGGCGCCCTACAACATCCGCGTGAACGCCGTCGCGCCCGGCTACGTCAAGACCGAGATGGCACCGGTCGACCGACCCGAGTTCCAGCGGTACTGGGTGGAGGATGCGCCTCAGCAGCGTTTCGCGCTCCCCGAGGAGATCGCTCCGAGCGTCGTGTTCCTCGCGAGCGGCGCGTCGTCGTTCGTCACCGGCTCGATCCTCGTCGTCGACGGCGGATACACCGCCGTCTGACGAGCGTCACCCGTCGCCCGGATTGGCGGAGAATCGAAGCATGACGTCTGCGGCCGAGTTCATCGACCGCACCCTCCAGGCCGAGGGCTCCGAGGCTCGGGCGGATGCCGATGCCGACCGCATCGGGGGAGGCCTCCGGTTCTACGGCGCGTCCGTCGGCGCGGTGCGCGGCACGGTGCGCGATGCAGACCGACGGTATCCACGGATGCCGCACGACGAGGTCACGGCGCTCGCGTCGGAGCTGTGGTCGGAGCCCGTGTACGAGCGCCGGCTGGCGGCGATCGTCCTGCTGCAACGTGCGCTGCCGCTCCTGCGGGGAAACGACCTCACCCGGGTCGAGCAGTTCCTTCGCGACGCGCGCGTGCCCGAGCTCATCGATCCGCTGGCCGGCGACGTCGTCGGTCCGCTGCTCGAGCGGTTGGAGGAACCGGATGTCACGCGCGCACGTCGGATCGTGCAGCGGTGGTCGGAGTCGGACGACCCGAACCTGAGGCGCGCCGCCGGGTTGCTCTGAGCGCGGATGGCGGCCAAACTGCCCGGATGACCACCGACATCGAGCTCGCGCGGATCGCGGCCGGCACGGTGGTCCTGCACGACGCGCGCCGCAAGGTGCGGTGGAGCGTCGACCTCGAGCCGTTCGAGATCGGCGTGTATCCGGTGACGCAGGAGCAGCTCGCCGAGATGCTCGGCGAGACCGCGACGCATCCGCGCCGCCCGGCGACCGACGTGAGCTGGCTGCGGGCCATCCGGTTCTGCAACGCGGCATCCGAGTGGGAGGGGCTCGACCCCGTGTACACCTTCGACGGTGAAGACGTCACGTGGCACGTCGACGCCGACGGGTACCGGCTGCCCACCGAGGCGGAGTGGGAGTTCGCCTGCCGGGCCGGATCGACCGGCGCGCACTACGGGCCGCTCGCCGAGGTCGCCTGGACCAGCCTCGACGGCGTGACGGCCGCACAGGAGATCGGCGCCAAGCTGCCCAACCTGAACGGGCTCTTCGACACCCTCGGGAACGTGTGGGAGTGGTGCTGGGACCTGCTCGATCCCGCCCGCTACGACGCCTATCGGGTGTTCCGGGGCGGCGGATTCGCCGACGACGCCTGGAGCGTCAGGGCCTCGACCCGGCGGGGCGGCGCTCCGCGCATGCACCACGAGGACGTCGGGTTCCGCGTCGCGCGTGGTGGCTTCGATGCGACGGATGCCGCGCAGGGCTGGTCTGCGGAGGCGGACGCGGAACGCGCCGCGATCGACGGGCCGCTCCCGTCGGGCTGGACCCCGCGCCGCTGAGCTGCGGCGCAGGCGCGGGTCTCGCGGTCGTGCCTACAGCTCGAGTGAGTAGTAGAACGCGCGCTCTCCCGTGTCGGGGTCTGTGCCGCTGAACCCGTGGCGCTCGTAGAAGCGCTGCGCGTCGACGTCGCCCGCATCGACGTTGATCTCGATCGCCGAGACGCCCGTCGCCCGCGCCTCGGCGAGCAGCAGGCGGATCATCGCCGCGCCGAGGCCGTGACCCCGAAGATCGGGCTGCACGTACAGTTCGTCGAGGAGGGCGACCGGTCCGTCGTACCAGACGTTGCTTCGCAGGGTCACCAGCGCGACCCCCGCCGCCGGCTCATCGACCAGGTAGGCGAGCGTTCCGGGTCCGGCGAGGAGCGAACGCAGCCGTTGGGCCAGGATCGCCGTGCCGGGGGAGGGCGTGTCGAACTCGCTGTTGAAGTCGTGCAGCAGGCGCGCGACCGTCTCGGCGTCGTCGGGGCGGGCACGTCGCGGACCTGCATCGGTGAACACGTCGGACATGGCCGTCAGACTAACCGCACGAGCGGATCCGGCGAAGGGTCGCGCTCAGGTTACGAGGCCGTAGGCGGTGGCGGTCGCGAGGAGGTTCGTCGCCGAGTGCACCGCGATCGACGGTGCGGTTCGTCGGGTGGCCATGGCCAGGGCCCCGAGCACGATCCCCGAGAAGAACGTCACCGCGGCGAGGCTCACGCCGTTGACCCCGCCGAGGATCTGCGGCAGGTGGAGTGAGCAGAACAACGCCGCCGTGATCAGCACCGCCGCGTTGGTCGCCCGGAAGCTCCGATCCTGGTCGGGCGCGTTCCCGTCGAACCACCGCTTCAGCGAGGGCTGCAGCATGCCGCGGAAGACGATCTCCTCGGTGAACGGGGCGATGAGGACGGCGAGGATCAGGTCGGGCACCCAGATCATCGCTTCGGGGGAGGTGAACACGTTCGTGTCGAATCCACCCGGATCGCCGAACATGACCAAGGCGATGCCCGCGATGATCGGCTCGCCGACCCAGATCACGGCGAAGGCCGCCGGGATCGCCAGGAGGTCGATCCACTTGAACGACAACCCGTAGTCGGCGACGAGGCGCCCCGTGCCCCACCTCCGTGAGGCGAAGACGATCCAGCCGATGACGAACAACGGCATGGTGAACCGCACGGCGAGCCACACCGGATACGACATCCACTCGGCGGGCAGCAACGATGGCGCGAAGATGCACGCGACGAAGATGGCCACGCCGACGAGGGCATGAAGAAGACCCCACCGACTGGTCGAGGGGGCCACGGGTGCGGGGGCGTTGATGACGTCTACGCCGATGACTGTATCGCGGGGGCGGTTGCCACGCGGCATCCGCCATCGACGACGCGGCACCGCATACTGTTTGCCCATGACGATCTCGGAAATCGACCTCATCCACCTGCGCCGCGCGGTCGAGCTCGCCCGGGAGGCGCTCGACGCCGGCGACGGGCCGTTCGGGTCGGTGCTCGTCGACAGCGCGGGCGTCGAGCGGTTCGCCGACCGCAACCGGGAGCAGAGCACGGGCGACCCCACGAGGCATCCGGAGTTCGCGATCGCCCGGTGGGCAGCGGAGTACCTGACCGTTGACGAACGGGCGGCGGCCACGGTCTACACGTCGGGCGAGCACTGCCCCATGTGCTCGGCCGCGCACGCCTGGGTCGGGCTCGGCCGGATCGTCTACGTCGCCTCGGCGGAGCAGATCGCGGGCTGGCGCCGGGGACTCGGCGCCGGGCCGTCGCCCGTGGGCGTGCTGCCGATCAACGTCATCGCGCCCGGATTGCCGGTGGAAGGGCCGGTCGAGGAACTCGTTCCCGACGTGCAGGCGCTCATCGAGCGGGCGGTGGGCGCGAACTAGCCCGCGGACGAGTCCCTCGGCGGGTTGTACATGAACTCGAGGCGGATGCCGTTGTCGTCCTCGATGAAGGACGCGTAGTAGCGGTCGTTGAACCGGGGGTAGAGCTTCGGTTCGCGCACCGCCGTCCATCCGGCGTCGACGGCGATCGCGTGCAGGCGATCGACCTCGGCGCGCGAGTCGACGGCGAAGGCGAGATGCTGCCAGCCGATCCGTCCGGTGCGATGCGGCCCGCTGCCCGCTTCGCGGGCGGGGAAGAGGATCAGCTCCTCCTCGCCCTTGTACCAGGACACCGAGTCGTCGGCGTCCTGCCGGGTGCAGCCGAGCCCCTGCATGACGGGGTCGAACTGCGCGATCGAACGAGGGAGGTCGTCGACGCTGATGGCGAGATGGTCGAACAGCATCCCGAGATTCTATTCGGGAACCGACGCCGGAATTCGGCTACAAACGTCGGTATGGAGCTCACTCAGATACGCCTGTTGGTATCCGACATCCCCGCTGTCTACCGCTTCTATCGGGACGTGCTCGGGCTCGAGCCGCAATTCGAGGCCGAGAGCGGTCCGTACGCCAAGTTCACCCCCGACTCCGGACACGCCGCGATCGCACTGCAGGACCGGGCGCAGATGGCCGGCGTGGTGGGGTCGTTGGGATCGGAGCCGGAGGGAACTCGGGCACTGATCGTCCTGCGGGTGGAGGACGTGGACGCCGCCCACGCCGAGCTCACCTCACGGGGGGCGAAGTTCGCCCGGGGTCCGGAACCGATGGGTGACCGGATACTGAGCGCGTACCTGGAAGACCCGGAAGGGAATCTGATCGAGCTCCAGGAGTGGCTGGCGCTGCGAGAGCAGGCTGAGGGCCCGTCGGCGTAGGGCGTACCCGACACGGACCAGGGGTTCGCTCGTTCGCGGCTACTCGACGAGCTTGCCGGCCACCGACACCTCACGCATGAGCGCCGCGATCTCGGCCGGAATGGGCGGGATCGCCTCGCGCGTCACGCCGGTCGCGGGCGACCAGACGAGGTTCACCTGCAACGCGGCATCCGTGTCAGGGAAATCGCTGCGGTTGTGGCATCCGCGGGTCTCGCGCCGCTCGAGCGCGGCCTCGAGCGTCGCGCGCGCCGCCAGGGCCGCCGACTTGAGGTCGAAGGCGTGCGCCAGGTCCTGGTAGCCGGCGATGTCGGGGTGCACGCCGATGTCGGCCATGCGCGCCTCGATCGCGTCGAGCTCGGCGAGCCCGGCGAGGAGGCCTTCCTCGTCGCGCACGACGCCGGCGTGCTCAGTCATGGTGTCGCGGATCGCGCGCTGCAGGGCGCGCACGTTCTCGGCGCCGTCGGATTCAAGGAGCGCCGCGATCTCGTCGCGCGCAGTCTCCACGGCGGCGGCCGACCGCTTCTGGGCGTCGAGCGAGCGCGAGTACTCCGCGGCGGCCTGCCCGACGATGCGCCCGAACACGAGCAGTTCGATGAGGGAGTTGCCGCCGAGGCGGTTGGCGCCATGCAGCCCCGAGGATGCCTCGCCGATGGCGTAGAGCCCCGGGACATCCGTGCCGTGGTCGTCGGGTCGCACCCACACGCCGCCCATCGAGTAGTGCGCGGTGGGCGCGATCTCGATGGGGGACTTCGTGATGTCGAGCATCTGCAGCTCGAGCATGGTCTGGTAGACGCGGGGGAGGCGCCGCATGATCGTCTCGCGGGGCAGGTGCGAGACATCCAGCCAGACACCGCCGTTGGGGGTGCCGCGCCCCTCCTTGATCTCGGTGTACGCGGCGAGTGCCACACGGTCGCGCGTCGAGAGTTCCATGCGCTCGGGGTCGTACTTCGCCATGAAGCGCTCGCCGAGCCCGTTGGTGAGGATGCCGCCTTCACCGCGTGCGGCTTCGGAGATGAGGGTGCCTGCCGCGCTCTCGGGCTCGATGATGCCCGACGGGTGGAACTGCACGAGCTCGGGGTCKCGCACGCGCCCGCCCGCCTCGACGGCGAGCCGCCATGAGTCGCCCGTGTTCTCGTCGCGCCGAGACGAGGTGCGCCGCCAGATCCGGTTGTGCCCGCCGGCGGCGAGGATGACCGCGTCGGCGTGGATGAGGTAGCGCGTGCCGTCCTCGAGGTCGAAGCCGTAGGCGCCGAAGATCGCGCCCTCGTCGTTCACGAGGATGCGCGTGACGTAGACCGTGTCGAGGATCGGCACGTTCAACTGCGCGGCCCGGTTGATCAGCGTGCGCTGGATCTCGAGCCCCGTGTAGTCGCCCGCGAAGGCGGTGCGGCGGTAGGTGTGCGCGCCGAAGAAGCGCTGCGAGATGCGGCCGTCGTCCTCACGGGCGAAGGGCATGCCGTACCGCTCGAGGTCCTCGATGCCGCGAGCCGCCCCCGAGGTGACGATCTCGACGGTGTGCGGGTTGGCGAGCAGGTAGCTCTCCTTCAGGGTGTCGGCCGCGTGCTGCTGCCAGCTGTCGTCGGCGTCCATCGTGGCGAGGGCGGCATTGATGCCGCCGGCCGCGAGCGAGGTGTGCGCATCGGACTTGGGGCGCTTCCCGAGGGCGAGTACGTCGACGCCCGCCTCGGCGAGTTCGATGGCGGCGCGCAGGCCCGATCCGCCGGTGCCGATGACGAGGACGGTCGTGGAGATCTGACGCTCAGGCGTGGTGGTGCCGGCGGGGGTGGTGGGGCTCATGTCATTCACGCTAAGCAGGCGCGCTCGATTACTCCAATGCATCTTCTGCCTCGGAACGATGCGCCTAGGCTATCGATGTGAACCTCGAGCAACTGCGGAGCTTCGTCGAGGTGGCGCGCTTCGGCAACTTCACCCGGGCCGCCGAGGAGCTCTACCTCGCCCAGCCCTCGCTCAGCCGGCAGATCGCCGCCCTCGAGCAGGATCTGGGCGCCGAGCTGTTCCACCGGGCCCGCGGCGGCAGCACCCTGACCGTCGCGGGCGAGTCGCTGCTGCCGCTCGCACGCCGCATGCTCGCCGACGCGGAGTCGGTGCGACGCGAGCTGGCCGAGCTCGCGGGCCTGGAGCGCGGTCGGGTGCGGCTCGGCGCCACGCCCACCCTCTGCATCAGCCTCGTCGCCGAGGTGCTCAGCGCGTTCCACGCGGAGCATCCGGCGATCGAACTGCACCTCTCGGAGCAGGGGTCGCTCCGGCTGCTCGACGAACTCGGCAGCGGCGAGCTCGACCTCGCCCTGATTACGGCGACGGATGCCTCGTCGGTCGAGCGGTTGACGGTCACGCCGCTGCTCGTGGAGGAGCTCGTGGTGGTCTCGTCGGCCGCCGCGCCGCCGGTCACGGGGCGCGATGCCATCTCGCTCGAGGAGGTCGCCCGCCTGCCGCAGGTCACCTTCAGCTCGAGCTACGACCTGCGCAGCACGACGGACGCCGCATTCCGCGCGGCCGGGCTCACGCCCGAGGTCGTGCTCGAAGGGGCGGAGATGGACGCGGTGCTGCGCTTCGTCGAGCGCGGCCTCGGGGTCGCGATCGTGCCGGCCATGGTGCTCATCGATCGGCCGGGACTGCGGCCGGTCCGGCTCCAGGGCACGACGCTCGACCGCACGATCAGCGTCGCGAGTCCGGCGGACGTCGCCCCGACCGCGGCGGTCGAGGTCATGCGGCGCACCATCACGACGAGCGCCACCGCGTTCGCGGCGAGAGCCGGCGCGACCATGCGGCTGGCGGCGGCGAGCCCGGGATGATCCGAGTCGCGTGCTCAGTCGCCTGCCCTGCCTGAGGCGGACGCCGCGGCGCGCGCGGCGGCAGCTGCCCGCTCCACCCACTTCGGCGTCTCGCCGTAGCGCTGGAACGACACCAGCCGGCCGGCCGCGCTCTCCTCGATGAGCTGCACCAGGCGCCGCTCGCGCGTCGTCTCCTGCTTCGCCGAGAGCACCCAGTGCGTGACCTGTCGTCGGTAGGTGGGCGTGGCCGCCTGCCAGAACGCGGATGCCGCGGCATCCGCTGCCAGCCGTGCCGCGGCCTCGGGCGGCAACTCCTTGAGCGGGCTCTCGTGCGAGTAGACGCTCGACCGGTCTTCACGCCGTCGCTCGAAGGCGGCGAGGCCGGCGGGGTGCATGCGTCCGTCGGCGGTGAGCTGCTCGACGAGGGCGATGTTCACGCTCGACCAGATGCTGGCGGTCTTGCGGGGGGTCCACCGCTGGCGGCGTGCGTCGTCGTCGATGCGCTGCGAGACCGAGTCGATCCAGCCGAAGCAGAGCGCCTCGGGCACCGCCTGCTCCCAGGTGAGCCCGCGATCGGGCACGTGCCGCTTGAAGAGGCCCATCCACAGCTCGGTCTCGGTGGCGTGGTTCGCCTCGAGCCACGCCCGGAACTCCTCGGGGCCGGAGAAGAACACGGCCGGCCGCTCGGGTGTGCCGCCGGGGGTTCCGATCGTCGTGGCCATGCGCCGAGTCTGCCAGCAGCCACCCACCCCGCGGGGCTAGCGTCGAGTGCATGGACCGCAACCTCACCCTGAACAACGGCGTCGAGATGCCGGCGCTCGGCTTCGGCGTTTACCAGACCCCGCCCGAAGAGACCGCCGAGGCGGTCGCCACCGCCCTCGCGACCGGCTACCGGCTCATCGACACGGCTGCGGGGTACCGCAATGAGCGCGGCGTCGGCGAGGCCATCCGCGCGTCGGGACTGCACCGCGACGAGGTCTTCATCGAGACGAAGGTGTGGATCACCGACTTCGGGTTCGATGAGACCCTGCACGCCTTCGACAAGAGCAGCCGCAAGCTCGGCGTCGACACGATCGACCTGCTCATCCTTCACCAGGCGCTGCCGACCGCGTTCGACCGCACGATCGCGGCGTACCGCGCGCTGGAGCGGCTCCTCGCCGACGGCAAGGTGCGTGCGATCGGGGTCAGCAACTTCATGCCCGACCACCTGGCGAGCCTGCGGGAGCAGACCGAGATCGTGCCCGCGGTGAACCAGGTGGAGGTGCACCCGTACTTCACCCAGCCCGAGGTGCAGGCAGCGGATGCCGCGAACGGCACCGTCACCCAGGCGTGGTCGCCGATCGGCGGCATCACGTCGTATCGCAACCGGGGCGGCACGAGCACGTTCGAGGATCCCGCGATCCTCGAGATCGCCGAGAAGCACGCCAAGACGCCCGCGCAGGTCATGCTGCGGTGGCATCTGCAGGAAGGCCGGTCCGCGATCCCGAAGTCGGTGAACCCGGCACGGATCCGCGAGAACTTCGACGTGTTCGACTTCGAGCTCGCAGCCGAGGAGGTCGCCGTGCTCGACGGCCTCGACCGCGGCATCCGGGGCGGTCCCGAGCCCGAGGCCGTCACGCTCGAGGCGTTCGGGCTGGTGATCTCCGAGGACTGAAATCGGCCGGGCCTGGGCGCGCACGAACGCGTACTCTTGAAGCACGGGTCGGCGACGCACGCTCACCGGGAGTCGACGGCCGCCCGAGGGCACCCCTACGAACCGACGCCCGAACGGAGTACCGCACCGATGTCTTGGGATGACGATTCCTTCGCCGACGAGTTCGGCGAGCGTCGTCCGGGGCGGGCGCGCATCACCGGATGGCGTCTCGTGCGTCGGGTCGCCGCCTACGTCGGCGTCGTGGTGGGCGTGGTCGCGCTCGCGGTCGGCGCGGTCTTCGCGGTGAACGCCGCGGGCGTTGCGGCGAAACCCGGCGGATTCGCGGCGCCGGCAGCGAACGCGCCCGGCCTGGCGCTGCCTCCGGTGGTCACGCCCACCGACGCCGGCAGCGACGGAACAGCCACCGAGTCGGGCGAGCCTGCCGACGGGCAGGCGAACGCCGCAGAGCAGACCCCCGATGAGACAGCGGGTGCCTCCGACTCGGGTCTCGCGGCCTCCCCGGTGCCCCTCGTCGACCCCGCATGGACGGCGCAGGTCTCGGCGGCGACGGGCATCCCAGAGCGGGCGCTCGAGGCCTACGCGCTCGCGCACGTGACGATCGCGTCCGAGGACCCCGAGTGCGGGCTCGACTGGACGACGATCGCGGCCATCGGCTCGATCGAGTCGGGTCACGGCAGCCACGGCCGGAGCGTGCTCGACGAGTACGGCTACACCGAGCCGGCGATCGTCGGCCCGGCACTCGACGGCAACGGCGTGGCGAAGATCGCCGACACCGACGGCGGGCTCTTCGACGGCGACGACCAGTGGGACCGGGCGGTCGGGCCCATGCAGTTCATCCCCTCGACGTGGGAGAAGTGGGGCAGCGACGCGAACGGCGATGACGTGGCCGACCCGAACCAGATCGACGACGCGGCGCTGACGACGGCGCGCTACCTGTGCGCCTCGGGCTCCATGACGAGTCCCGAGGGCTGGCGTGCGGGCGTCTACTCCTACAACCACGACAACGACTACGTCGACAAGGTCGCGAAGGTCGCCAACGGGTACGCCGAGTCGGCCTGGTAGCCGCGGGCCGGCGACGCCGTCGTCGTCGCCCTTGACGCCGTGTTGCGGCATCCGCCACCGTGTCGGAGCGATGGTGCACACTGGTGCCGTGCAGCAGGAGCGAACCGAACCGAACGGCGACGCCGAGCGGATGCCGCGTGCCGCCGGCGGCGGCGAATCCGCCCGGGTGACGACCTTCGAGCTGTTCTTCGACCTCGTCTACGTCTTCGCGTTCACGCAGGTCAGCGGGCTCATGGCCGACACGCACAGCGCGCTGGGGGTGCTCCAGGCGCTCGTGGTGCTCGGCCTGCTGTGGTGGATGTGGTGCTCCTACAGCTGGCTCGGCAACCAGGCGCCCGCCGACCGCGGTGTGGTGCAGGCGGGCWTGACGCTCGCCATGATCGCGGTGTTCGTCGTCGCGCTCGCGATTCCCGAGGCCTACGACGACCTGCCCGGCGGGTGGTACGCGCCGCTCGTCGTCGCGCTGGCCTACCTGTTCGTGCGCATCGTGCATACGACCCTCTACGTGATCGTCGCCGGCGACGACAATGCCCTGCGTCGTCAGGTGCTCGGCACGCAGCTCGTCGCGATGCTGCCGTCGGCGACCGCCCTCATCGTCGGGGCGCTCATCGGCGGTGCGGCGCAGACGTGGATCTGGCTTGCCGCGTTCGCCTGGGATTTCACCTTCACATACGTGAGCTCCCGCGGCGGCGGGGGGTGGCGCCTGCACTCGCCCGTGCACTGGGCGGAGCGCTACGGGCTCATCGTCATCCTCGCCCTCGGCGAGTCGATCGTCGCCATCGGGGTGGGCGTCGCGCAGGAGCCCATCAGCGGGCCGATCGTGCTCGGCGTGGCGATCTCGGTCACCATCTCGGTGCTGCTGTGGCGCGCGTACTTCACGCGCATCGCGCCGGCGGGCGAGCACGGACTGCAGCGCCGCACGGGCGGTGCGCGGGTCGTGTTCGCGCGCGACGAGTACACCTACATGCACTTCGCCATCGTGGGCGGCATCATCCTCGCGGCGCTGGGTGTGGAGGAGGCGATGGCGCACGTCGCCGACGCGGAGCCGTTCGGCTCGTTCGGGGCATCCGCACTCGGTGCCGGCGTCGCCGTCTACGCCGCGGCGACCGCGGTGTTCGGGCGCATCGCCGACCTGCCCTGGCCGCTCGTGCGCCTCGGAGCCGCAGTGGCGCTCGCCGCGTTGATCCCGCTGCTCGCGCTCGTTGCTGCGATGTGGGCGCTGGTCATCGTGGCGGTGGTGCTCGCCGCGATGCTGCTCATCGAGGGAGCGCTGCAGCGGTCGAAGCGCGCCGCGGTCACGACCACGGCCTGACGTCGGTACGTCGGCCGTCTCGCGAGCTACGCCTCGAGCGGCACCCCCATCACGCGCAGCACGGCACGCATGCCCTGCTCGAGCGCGCGCAGGTCGTCGAGCTCGAGCTTCTCGAGCGGTTCGCGGCTCATCTGCGACTGCGCCGAGACGAGGCGGTGCACGGTCTGGCGGCCCAGGGGGGTGACGAGCACGCGCCGCACCCGGTGATCGCGCTCGTCCTCCACCCGTTCGACCATGCCGTGCCCCTCGAGCCGGTCGATGAGGCCCGAGACGCTGGCGAGTGAGATGCCGAGCGCGCGGGCCAGACCCGCGCCGGTGCCGCCCTCGTCGGAGGTCACGAGGATCATCAGCACCTTGAGCTGCTGGATCGTGAGATCCATCGACATGAGCGGCTCGAGCATCGAGGGCAGTGCCGTCGTGTCGAGCGCGTCCTGCATCGCCGCCAGCCGGTCGAGCAGCGCGCGGCGGTCGTCGCCCGCGCCCTGCCGCTCGTTCGCCGTGGCCATACTGCCTACCGTAACGACCTCCGGGGCTCACAGCGCACGCCCAGCGCCATTTGGTTAGCCTGAGACGAAGCTTTGCTTCAGGCTAAGCATCTGCCCGACGTCGGCTTCCCCGGCCGCGCCGTGCACCCCTCGTCGCCGATCCCCAACGGAGTCCCATGTTCAGGCTGGCCAGATTCAGTCTCGCCAATCGTGCGCTCATCGCGCTCGTCACGCTCGTCATCGCCGGCTTCGGCCTGTTCTCGATGACGCAGCTCAAGCAGGAGCTGATCCCGCCGATCGACCTGCCGCAGTCGCAGGTCGTGACGGTCGTCCCCGGCGCGAGCCCCGAGGTGATGGACCAGCAGGTGAGCCTCCCGATCTCGAACGCGCTGCGCGACCTCGACGGCGTCGAGTCCGTCGTGGCCACGAGCTCGTCCAGCGTGTCGACCGTGTCGGTCGCATACGCCTACGGCACCGACGCCGACGAGTTCACCGCGTCGCTGAACGAGGCGCTCGACGGCCTCGAGGGCACGCTGCCGACGGACGCCGCTCCCGAGGTGGTGGGCGGATCCACGTCGGCCCTGCCCATCATGTTCCTCACCGCGAGCTCCGACGAGCTGTCGCTCGCCGAGCTCACGAGCCAGCTCGACGACGTCGTGGTGCCCCGCCTGGAGTCGATCGACGGCGTGCGCGCCGTCACGGTCTCGGGGGCCGAGACGCAGCGCGTGGTCATCGCGCCCGACCAGGCCGCGCTCGCCGAGTACGGCATCTCGCCGACGGCCATCTCGGGTGCTCTCGAGGCGAACGGGATGACCCTCCCGCTCGGCAGCGTCAGCGGTGACGGCACGCTCATGCCCGTGCAGGGCGGCGAGCCCATCGAGTCCCTCGACGCGCTGCGTGAGATCCCGCTCGCGTCGACCACGCAGCCGGGGGTCGTCGTGTCGCTCGGCGACGTGGCATCCGTCGACCTCGTGGCCGAGGAGCAGACGTCGATCACGCGCACGAACGGGGCCGAGGCGCTCTCCCTCATGATCACCGCCACGCAGGACGCCGACATCGTGGGCGTCACCCAMGCGGTCGACGACGCGCTCGCCGACCTGGGCGCTGAGCTCGACGACGTCGAGCTCACCGTGATGTTCAGCCAGGCGCCGTTCATCGAGGAGTCCATCCAGCACCTCGCGATCGAGGGCCTGCTCGGCCTGGTCTTCGCGATCGTCGTCATCCTGATCTTCCTGCTGTCGGTGCGCTCGACCCTGGTCACCGCCATCTCGATCCCGCTGTCGGTGCTCGTCACCTTCATCGGGCTGAACCTCGGCGGCTACTCGCTGAACATGCTGACCCTCGGTGCGCTGACCATCGCGATCGGCCGGGTGGTCGACGACTCGATCGTCGTCATCGAGAACATCAAGCGCCACCTCGGCTACGGCGAGGCGAAGCAGCACGCGATCCTCGCCGGCGTGCGCGAGGTCGCGGGTGCGATCACGTCCTCGACCCTCACGACCGTGGCGGTGTTCCTGCCGATCGCCCTCGTGGGCGGCCTGGTCGGCGAGCTGTTCGCCCCCTTCGCGCTCACCGTGACGATCGCGATGCTGTCATCGCTGCTCGTCTCGCTGACGATCGTGCCGGTGCTCTCGTACTGGTTCCTGAAGCAGCCGAAGAACGTCGTGGACACCGAGACCACGCGTCGCGAGGCAGAGGAGAAGGAGCACCGCGGCTGGCTGCAGCGCGGGTACACGCCCCTGCTGCGCGGCACGCAGAAGCACCCGGTGATCACGCTCACCGCGTCGGTGCTGCTGCTCGTCATCACCCTCGGCATGGTGCCGCTGCTCAAGGTCGACTTCCTCGGCAGCACCGGGCAGAACACGCTGAACCTCACGCAGACCTTCGACGACGGCACCGACCTCGAGACCATCTCGGCGGGCGCGGCGCAGGTGGAGGACGCACTCCTCGACATCGACGGCGTCGAGGACGTCATGCTCACCGCCGGCACCGGCGGCGGCGTCTTCGCGATGATGGGCGGCGGTGGCGCCACCGCCACGTTCATCGTCAACACGTCGAAGGACGCCGACCAGGTCGCCCTGAAGGACGACGTGCGCACGATGCTCGAAGAGCTCGACGCGCCGGGCGAGGTCGAGATCACGGACGCCTCGGCCGGCATGGGAGGACTCGGCGGCACCGTCGACGTGGTGGTCACGGCGCAGGACGAGGCCGAGCTGACGGATGCCGCGGCCGACATCTACACGGCACTCGAGGACACGCCGGACACGGCCGAGGTCACGACCGACCTCGCACCGGCGCAGCCCATCGTGCAGGTGACCGTGGACCGTACCGCCGCCCTCGAGCAGGGCCTCACCGAGGTGCAGGTGCTCGGCATCGTGGCGGGCACGCTCTCGCCGCAGGCGGCCGGCTCCATCGCGCTCGACGGCGAGGAGCTCGACATCTACATCGACGGCCCCGACGCGCCCGCGACCGTGGCCGAGCTCGAGGAGCTCATCCTGCCGACCGCCGCTGGGTTCGCACCGCTCTCGTCGGTCGCGACCGTGGAGGAGGTCACGGTCCCGACCTCGATCACCCGCCAGTCGGGCGACCTCACCGCGACGATCTCGCTCACGCCCGACGAGGGCGAGCTCGGCGCCGTGAGCGCGTCGGTGCAGCAGACGCTCACCGACCTGGAGCTGCCCTCGGGCGTGACCGCCGAGGTCGGCGGCCTCGCCGAGACGCAGGCGCAGTCGTTCCAGCAGCTCGGGCTCGCGATGCTCGTGGCGATCGCGATCGTGTTCATGCTGCTCGTGGCGACGTTCCGCTCGCTGCTCCAGCCGCTGATCCTGCTCGTCTCGATCCCGTTCGCGGCGACCGGCGCCATCGCGCTGCTGCTCGCGACCGGCACCCCACTCGGCATCTCGGCGCTCATCGGCATGCTGATGCTCATCGGCATCGTCGTGACGAACGCGATCGTGCTCATCGACCTCGTGAACCAGTACCGGAAGCAGGGCCAGTCGGTGGCCGACGCGGTGTTCAACGG
>NZ_JBFUCL010000008.1:0-24558 GCF_056405255.1 Agromyces sp. P1_H4
CCCTCTCGGCCCTGGCCGAACGCGCGGCGGCCGTGGGCGTCGAGCGCTTCGTGCTCGACGACGGCTGGTTCCGCGGGAGGCGCGACGACACGGCCGGCCTCGGCGACTGGGAGGTCGACGCCGACGTCTGGCCCGAGGGGCTCGGCCCGCTGATCGAGCGGGTGCACGCCCTCGGCATGGAGTTCGGCCTGTGGGTCGAGCCCGAGATGGTCAACCTCGACAGCGACCTCGCCCGCGCCCACCCCGACTGGATCCTCCGCGGCCGGGACGAGCTGCCGGTGCCCGCTCGTCAGCAGTACGTGCTCGACCTCGCCAACGAGGGCGCCTGGCG
Source organism: Agromyces sp. P1_H4 (assembly GCF_056405255.1). Taxonomy (NCBI): domain Bacteria; kingdom Bacillati; phylum Actinomycetota; class Actinomycetes; order Micrococcales; family Microbacteriaceae; genus Agromyces; species Agromyces sp. P1_H4. The sequence goes on from NZ_JBFUCL010000008.1 coordinate 332, forward strand.
GTACCTGCTCGAGCGCCTCGATGCCCTGCTCGCCGAGCACGACATCGCCTACCTCAAGTGGGATCACAACCGCGACCTGCTCGAGGCCGGCGCCGCCGACACCGGCCGGGCGCGGGTGCACGACAACGTCGAGGCGCTGTATCGCCTGCTCGCAGCACTGAAGCAGCGGCATCCGGGACTCGAGATCGAATCGTGCGCGTCGGGCGGCGCCCGCGTCGACCTCGGCATCCTCGAGCACACCGATCGCATCTGGACGAGCGACACCCTCGACCCCGTCGAGCGGCTGCAGATCCAGCGCTACACCAGCCTGGTGGTGCCACCCGAGATGATGGGCGCGCACCTCACCAGCCCCACCGTGCACTCGACGGCCCGGCGCGTGTCACTCGACCTCAGCGCGGGCGTCGCGATGCTCGGCCACCTCGGCATCGAGTGGGACCTCACCTCGCTCGACGACGAGGGCATCGCGTCCATCTCCCGCTGGGTCGACCTGCACAAGCGGCACCGCGCGCTCATCCACTCGGGCGTGCTGGTGCACGGCGACACTCCGGATGCCACGACCGACGTGCGTGGCGTCGTCGCCCACGACGCGGCATCCGCCCTCTTCACCTTCACGCAGGTCTCGACCAGCGTGACCTACCCGCCCGGCCGGTTCACGCTGCCGGGCCTCCACGCCGACCGCAGGTACGCCGTGCGGATCGCCGCGGGGAGCGTGGCCGACGGACCCGGCCAGTCCCCGCTCCCCTGGGCCGAGCAGCCGATCACGCTCACCGGCCGTCAGCTCGGCACGGCGGGCCTGCAGGCTCCCGTGCTGTTCCCCGCCCAGCTCGTGCTCCTCGAGCTGGTCGCCACCGATCCCGCGACGCCCGACGGCTCCGCGGACTGACCACCGCACGCACCAGCGCAAGGAGGCGCACCATGACGGACCAGACCATCCGCCCGGCCCCGCATCGACGGAGACGTGGACGTCGGCGAGGGGTCGCCCTCGCGGCATCCGTCGCCCTGGGCGCCCTGCTGCTGGCGGGCTGCTCGACCCCCGGCGACGGCGACGTCGTGACGCTCGACTTCTTCCAGTTCAAGGGCGAGGCGCTCGAGGACTTCACGAAGATCATCGCCGACTTCGAGGCCGAGAACCCCGACATCAAGGTGGTGCAGAACCAGGTCGCCGATGCCGACACGATCATCCGCACGCTGCTCGTCAAGGACAAGGCGCCCGACGTCATCACCCTCAACGCGAACGGGGGCTTCGGGAAGCTCGCGCAGGCCGGCGTCTTCGCCGACTTCTCGGACGAGCCCGTGCTCGACACCATCAACCCTGCCGTGCAGGAGATCCTCGCCGACCTCGGCAATAAAGAGGGAGAGATCAACGGGCTCGGCTACGTGAACAACGCGAACGGCGTCATCTACAACCAGACGATCTTCGCGGAGCAGGGGCTCGCGGTGCCCGAGACCTGGGACGAGTTCATCGCCGTCTGCGACCAGCTGCAGGCCGCTGGCATCACGCCCTTCTACGGCACGCTCGCGGACTCGTGGACGGCGCTCCCCTCGTTCAACGCCATCGGCGCGTACCCCGCGCAGGGCGACTTCTTCGACCAGATGCGCGAAGAGGGCGAGAACGTGGGACCCGACTCGTCCGTCTCGTTCGAGAAGGACTTCCGAGAGGCGCTCGAACAGCAGTACGAGCTATTCGGATACTCCCAGAAGGGCTACCGCGGCAAGACCTACGACGACGGCACCGCCGCGTTCGCGAACGGCGAGGTCGCGATGCTCCTGCAGGGCATCTGGGCGATCAGCCCGGTGAAGGCGGTCAACCCCGACATCGATGCCGCGATCTTCCCCTACCCCACGAGCGACGACCCTGACGACCGGCTGCTCGTCTCGGGCGTCGACGTCGTGGTCACGATGGGCAAGAACACGCCGCACCGGGAGGAGGCGATGCGCTTCATCGACTACCTCTTCGAGAAGGACGTGATCGAGGACTTCGCCGCGTCGCAGAACATGGTGCCGTCGGTCGAGGAGGCAGAACTCAGCGACGACCCGTCGATCCAGTCCGTGAAGCCCTGGTTCGACGAGGGGAAGATCACCGGATTCATCGACCACCAGATCCCGCCGAGCATCCCGCTCGCCGCGATCGACCAGCAGTTCCTGTTCGACGGCGACGTGGATGCCGCGCTCGCCACCCTCGACAGCGAGTGGCGCAAGGTCGCCGCCCGCACGATTCCCCTGACGGGAGAATGACATGACGACACTCACCCAGGCGGTGCGCAGCTCGGCCACGACCGGCGAGAAGCCCGCCCGCGCCAAGCGCGTGAAGCTGGAATCCCGGCGCGCGCTGCCCGCCTACTACTGGATGGTATGGCCGGCCGTCATCGCGTTCGCCGCGTTCCACACCATCCCGGTGCTCGTCGGCATCTTCTTCAGCTTCACCAACTACGCCGGCTACGGGGAATGGAACTTCGTCGGGTTCTCGAACTACCTGAACCTCTTCAAGGACGACCGGGTGCTGGCCGCCTACGGGTTCTCGTTCCTGTTCGCCGTCGTCGCGACGATCCTCACGAACGTGCTCTCGCTCGCGATCGCCCTGGGCCTGAACGCCAAGATCAAGGCGCGCAACTTCTGGCGCGGGGTCTACTTCGTGCCCTACGTGCTGGCGATCCTGGTGATCGGCTACGTGTTCCAGTTCTTCTTCTCGAACTCGCTGCCGAAGATCCTCGCCGGCATCCCCCTCTTCGCCGACAACATCCTCACCAACCCCGACTGGGCGTGGACGGCGATCGTGGCGCTAGCGGTGTGGCAGGCCTGCGCCTTCGCGATCATCATCTACCTCTCGGGGCTGCAGACGATTCCCGGCGAGCTGTACGAGGCGGCCGCACTCGACGGCGCGAAGCCGTGGCGCCAGTTCACGTCGATCACCTTCCCGCTCATCAGCGCCTTCTTCACGATCAACGTCGTGCTGAGCCTGAAGGGCTTCCTGCAGGTGTTCGACCCGATCGTCTCGCTCACGAACGGCGGGCCGGGCACGTCGACCGAGTCGGTCACCCTGCTGATCTTCCGCGGCGGGTTCACGGGCGGCGAGTTCGCCTACCAGACGGCCAACGCGGTGGTCTTCTTCATCGTGATCACGATCGTCTCGCTCTTCCAATTCCGGGTCCTTCAGCGCAGAGAGGCCGATTTCTGATGACCACGACCACCACCACCCTGGCCCAGGCCGAAGAGGTGCTGCCCGGAGGCGCGACCGGTGCCGGCGCGCCGACGCGGCGCCGACGCGGCTCCGAGGACGACGACACCCGTCGCACCAACTGGTGGGCGACCGCACTCATCGCGGTCTGCTCGCTGACGGTGCTCGTCCCGCTCTACCTCGCGGTCGTCGTCGCGCTGAAGACGCCCGAGCAGCTCGCCGCCGGCACCGGCTTCGAGTGGCCGAATCCCGTGCGCTGGGAGAACTTCCCCGAGGCGTGGGAGCGCACGAACTTCCCGCAGGCGCTCGCGAACACGGCGATCATCACCGTGGGATCAGTAGTGTTCACGTTGCTGACGAGCTCGATCGTCGCCTACGCCCTGGCCCGCAACATCCATCGGCCGTTCTTCAAGGGCGTCTTCTTCTACCTGCTGGCAGCCCTGTTCATCCCGTTCCCGATCATCATGCTCCCGCTGGTGAAGCAGACGGCACTGCTCGGGCTCGACAACCAGGCGGGCATGATCGTGCTCTACACGATCTACGGGCTGTCGCTGAACGTCTTCATCTACACGGCCTACATCCGGTCGATCCCGATCGAACTCGAGGAGGCGGCGCGGGTCGATGGCGCCTCGACCTGGCGGGTGTTCCGATCGGTGATCTTCCCGTTGCTCATGCCGATGAACGCGACGGTGGGCATCCTCACGTGCGTGTGGGCGTGGAACGACTTCATCATGCCGCTCGTCGTGCTCACCGACCCGGCCGCCCGCACCCTGCCCCTGGCGCAGTACGTGTTCCAGGGACAGTTCAACACCGACTACACCGTGGCCTTCGCCTCCTATCTCATGGCGATGGCGCCGCTCCTGATCGTCTACATCTTCTCGCAGCGCTGGGTGATCTCGGGCGTGACGAGAGGCTCGATCAAGTGAGAGCGATGCGGTAACTCCCATGGCCGGTTGGCGGTAACCGGCGAAGAACGGCAGAACAGGCGACGGATGCCTCGACCGCGCGATCGGCGTATCGTGCCGCCGAGGCATCCGAACGGAAAGGACGACCCCGAAGATGACCGAGACCCGACCCACGACGCTGGCACACGAGGCATCCGTGGTCCTCGCGAGTGACCCGAACTGGTGGCGCCAGGCCGCCGTGTACCAGATCTACCCGCGCAGCTTCGCGGACGCGAACGGCGACGGCATCGGCGACCTGCCGGGCATCACGAGCCGCATCCCGTACCTTGCCGAGCTCGGGGTCGATGCGGTCTGGTTGTCGCCGTTCTACCCGTCCGCCCTCGCCGACGGCGGCTACGACGTCGACGACTACCGCGACGTCGATCCGAAGCTCGGCACCCTGGCCGACTTCGACGAGATGGTCGCGGCACTGCACGCCAGCGGCATCCGTCTCATCGTCGACATCGTGCCGAACCACTCGTCGAACCGGCATCGGTGGTTCCGGGAGGCACTGGCTTCGCCGAAGGGCTCGGCCGCCCGCGACCGCTACCTCTTCCATGACGGCGCCGGGCCCGACGGCACCGAGCCGCCGAGCGACTGGAAGTCGATGTTCGGCGGGTCGGCGTGGGAGCCGGTGGGCGACGGACAGTTCTACCTGCACCTGTTCGCGCCCGAGCAGCCCGACCTCAACTGGGCGAACCGCGAGGTGCGCGACGACTTCCTCACGACGCTGCGGTTCTGGGCGGACCGAGGCGTCGACGGGTTCCGGGTCGACGTGGCGCACGCACTCGCGAAGGACCTGACCTACCCGCTGCGCTCGCACGCCGAACTCGAGGAGATGAAGCTCGTCACCGACGGCTCGCACCCACTGTGGGACCGCGAGGAGCTCGACGAGATCTACGCCGAGTGGCGCGCCGTGTTCGACGAGTACGACCCGCCGCGCATCGCCGTGGCCGAGGCGTGGGTCGAGCCCAGCCGCCGCTACCGCTACGCGCTGCCCACGAGCCTCGGGCAGGCGTTCAACTTCGACCTGCTGCGTGCGAACTTCGACGCCGACGAGTTCCGCGCGATCGTCGACCACAACATCCAGTCGGTCGCCGTCACGGGGTCGTCGAACACGTGGGTGTTCTCGAACCACGACGTGGTGCGCCACGCCACCCGCTACGGCCTCGCCGACGACCCTGGCCAGGAGGGCGACGTCRGCAAGCAGTGGCTGCTGCACGGCGGGCCGGCGGGCGAACTCGATGCGGCGGTGGGCCTGCGCCGTGCCCGGGCAGCCACCCTGCTCATGCTCGCCCTGCCCGGCAGCGCCTACCTCTACCAGGGCGAGGAGCTCGGCCTTCCCGAGGTCGCCGACATCCCCGATGCCGAGCGGCAGGACCCCACGTTCTTCCGCAGCCCTGGCGTCGAGGTGGGGCGTGACGGATGCCGCGTGCCGCTGCCCTGGACGACGGCGGGCTCGTCGTTCGGGTTCGGCGCCGACGGCGCGCACCTGCCGCAGCCCTCGTGGTTCGGCGCGTTCTCGGTGGAGGCCGAGGGCGCCGATCCCGACTCGACGCTGAACCTCTACCGCCGTGCCCTCGCGCTGCGCCACGAGCTGCAGGGAGCCGAGGAGCTGACGTGGCGGCAGCACCCGTCGGGCTCCGCCGACGTGCTCTGGTTCGAGCGTCCGGGCGGGTGGCAATCGGTCACGAACTTCGGCTCGTCGCCCGTCGACCTGCCCGACGGCGAGGAGCTCGTCACGAGCGCGCCGCTCGAGGGCGGCCGGCTCCCTGGTGCCACCACGGCCTGGCTGCGCGTTACCGGGGTGTGAACTCTTCGCTCCCGCCGTTGCCGGCGGTGCGACGCGCCACGTAGTCTGCGAGCCGCGAGCGTCGACGATGGGGGTCGAGGCGCTCGCGGCCGCAGTCGCCCGGCCCCCGCCGCACGAGAGGCAAGGGCATGCACCCACCCATCCGTCGTCAGGGCTTCGGGCTGGCCGCCGTCGCGGCGTCCGCCGCCGCGGTCATCGCGGCGTCGTCGGCTGCGTCGCCGGCCATCGCGGCGGATGAGGTCACCGTCGTGACCGACTGCGTGGGATTCGCCGCGGCCATGCAGTCGAGCGGCACAGTCGTGCTCGGCGATTCGATCGGCGGGTTCGAGGTCGAGTGCCCGCCCGTCGACCTCGCCGCCGGCGTGGACATCATCCTCGACCTGCAGGATCACGAGATCTACGTCGGCGACACCGTCGAGCCGATCGACGGTGCAGGCGTGTTCGTGCCGTCGGACTCGAGGCTCGTGATCCGCGGCGAATACCACCCATTCGGATCGGGCCTCCCATCCGGGCGCATCGTCGCGGGCGGCGGCACCGGCGCGGGGATCGGCGCCGAGCCGGGCTCCGGCCCCAGCGGGCCTGTCGTCATCGAGGGCGGCGCCGTGGAGGGCGTCAGCTTCGGCGCTGCCGGCATCGGCGGTGCTGACGGCGATGCGCACGTCACGATCCGGGGCGGCCTGGTCCGCGGGCAGGTGGCCATCGCGGCCCGCGACGACGAAACGGGAGCCGGGATCGGCGGCGGCCGCACCGGCACGGGCGTCGTCGAGATCACCGGCGGGATCACGACCGGGGTCGCCTGGACCGCGGCCGGCATCGGCGGCGGCACGCACGGCGACGGCGACGTCGCCGTGGCCATTCCCGACGCCGCCGTTCCGGCGCCCGACCAGCACAACGTGTTCGGCCTGAGCTTCGCCGGCGCGGGCATCGGCGGGGGCATCGGTGGGACCGGCATCCTCGATCTCACGGGCGGTCGGATCCAGGCCTCCGTCTACCCCGACCCGGCGGCCACGGGGGTCGGCTTCGGTGACGTCGACGGAACCGGTCACGTGGCGATCGGCGGCCACTCCGAGGTGCTCGTGCAGTCCATCCGGAGCGGCGGGGTCGACATCACCGGCGGCTCGGTCGAGGTCATCGACGGATTCGCCGCCGTCGAGCCGCGACCGACCGACGGCAGTCGCGAGCTCTCCCCCATCAGCGCGACGGTGCGCGTGGACGGCGCCGTCCCATCGCCCGGACCGCTCGTGTCGGTGCCTGGGGCGGGCGGCACGCCGAGCGCCTACGAGACCCTGACGCCGAGCGGCACCGCCACGCTCTGGCTCCCACCGGGCCCGGCGAAGCTCGCCGCGACCGTCGGCTCGCAGGGCCGCGTCTTCCCCGTCGACGTCGCGGCCGACGGCACCTCTGCCGTGTTCCTCGACTTCACCAGCGCGACGCCGACCCTGCGCGAGCGGGTGATCGCCCGGTTCGCGCAGCTCGCCCGCACGATCGAGGATTCCGACCGCGCGGTCCGCGTGATCGCGCGCGAGTTCGGCGTGCCCGAGTCCACCGTGCGACTGTGGCTGCGTCGCGCCGGGGCGCTCGGGTGAGGCATCCGCTCGCCCGCCCGCGGCATCCGCACGCGGGCCCGCTGCATCCGCTGTGCGCAACGGCGGAGATCCTGTGCGACACGCCGCAGGCCGGGCCCGCAACCCGGCGTGTCGGCGACGAACTCCTCCGTTACGCGCAACGGAGGGGCCGCCGGCGGCATCCGCACGCCGCATCCGACCCCTCGATAGACTGGCGGGCATGGCAGATTCAACGTTCGACATCGTGAGCAAGGTCGACAAGATGGAGGCCGAGAACGCCGTCAACCAGGCGCGCAAGGAGGTCGAGCAGCGCTACGACTTCAAGAACGTCGGCGCCTCGGTCGAGTGGAGCGGCGAGAAGGTCCTGCTCAAGGCGCAGACCGAGGAGCGCGTGAAGGCGGTGCTCGAGGTCGTCGAGTCGAAGTTCATCAAGCGCGGCATCACGCTGCGCTCGCTCGACGAGGGCGAGCCCTACCCGTCGGGCAAGGAGTTCCGCATCGAGATCGGCCTGAAGAACGGCATCGACAGCGAGAACGCGAAGAAGATCTCGAAGATCATCCGCGACGAGGCGCCGAAGACGGTGAAGAGCCAGATCCAGGGCGACGAGCTGCGTGTCTCCTCCAAGAGCCGCGATGACCTGCAGGCGACCATGGCGCTGCTGAAGGGCAAAGACCTCGACGTCGCGCTCCAGTTCACGAACTTCCGCTGAGCGCCCGCGAGTGAGCGACGGCGAGCGGATGCCGCAGCCCGGCGTCGACGTGCCGGACCGCCGTGGCCGCACCGGCCTCGACCGGGTAGGCCGCGACCTCGACGGCAACCCCCGCGTGCGCGTGCGCGACGTGCGGGTGCTCACCTCGAACTGGTACGTGACGCGCGTCACGTCCTTCGACTTCCAGCACGCCGACGGTCGTTGGACCACCGAGGAGCGCGAGACGTACGACCGCGGCGACGGCGCCTGCATCCTGCTCTACGACGTGGCCGCGCGCACCGTGCTGCTCACCCGGCAGTTCCGGTATCCCGCCTACGTCAACGAGCACCCCGACGGGATGCTCACCGAAGTGGTCGGCGGCCTGCTCGACGAGGACGCGGCCGAGGTCGCGATCCGTCGCGAGGCCGAGGAGGAGACCGGCGTCGTCGTGGGCGACGTCGAGCGCGTCTTCGAGGTCTACATGAGCCCGGGGTCGGTGACCGAGCGCCTGCACTTCTTCGCCGCGCCCTACCTTCGCGGTACCGTCGCCCACGGCTCGCGCGCCGGCCTCGCCGACGAGGGCGAGGACATCGAGGTGCTCGAGCTCGACTTCGACGACGCCCTCGACCGCATCGGCCGCGACCTCATCGATGCGAAGACGATCATGCTCCTGCAGTGGGCGGCGCTGAAGGGGCCGTTCGCGGCGGCGGCTCGGGCGTAGCGCCGCGGCATTCACTCGCGGCATCCGCTCGCTCCTTCGCTTCAGCGACCGGGCTCGTATCCGCGCAGCCATCGCGTGATCGACGCGTAGGCCGCGGCGCGCGCCGGCTCGCGCGACAGGAACACGTCGTGCATGGCCCCGTCGATGCGCGCGACCGTCACGTTGGGCCCCAACCGCACGGCGCGTTCGGCGATCTCGTCGACGACGAGCACGATGTCGCTCGAGCGCATCGCCTCGGTCCACTGCGGCTGGATGGTCGACCGCGCCGACAGGATCGTCAGCACCGGTGCGCCCACGTCGATGCCGGCGGCGACGGTCGCGTGCCCGGAGAGGATGGCCGTGAGCCAGGCCGGATGCGTCGTGAACCCACGGTCGGGCCGCCACTCGTGCGAGTAGTCCCACTCGCCGCCCTGCTCCTTCGACACCGTCCGCGTGTAGAAGCCAAGGTCGACGTTCGGCAGCGGGCCGGTCGGCCGGATGCGTGCACCGAACGTGATCACCGGCGCGAGCGCCTCGCGCCCGACCCTGCTGAGCTGGAACTCGAGCCACGGGCTGTTGAGCACGAGCGCCGCGGCGCGGCCCGGGTTCCGCGCCGCCCACAGGCTCAGCGTCAGGCCGCCCGTGGAGTGGCCCAGCAGGATCAGGGGCCGAGCGGATGCCGCCCCGCCCGCGTCATCCGTCGCGCCGTACCCGGGCGCCCCGTGCCCCATCGCGGCGAGCGCTGCCTCGAGGTCGGCGTCGTAGTCGGCGAGGTTGGTGATGTAGCCCGGCGTCTGCCCTGGCCGCAGGCTGCGCCCGTACTTGCGCAGGTCGAGCGCGAAGAACCGCGCGCCGGCCCCCGCCCAGAACTGCGCGAGCTCGGGGTTGAAGAAGTAGTCGCTCCACCCGTGCACGTACAGCACGTCGGCTCCGGATGCCGCGCCGCGCCGCTGCTCCCACGGCCACGTGAACCGCCCCGCCGTCCGCGGCCGGTACCGCACGAGCGTGGCGACGACCTCACCCTCGTCGTCGCTCCCCAGGGGAAGCTCGAGCTGCTCGAACCCCTCGCCGAGCACGTCGGGGCGCCACTGGTCGTCGCGCTCCCCCTCTGCCACGGCACCTCCCCCGGGTGCCAGCCTAGCGAGCGGCTACTTGGAGAAGGTGTCGACGATGCCGATTACCGCGGGCGTGAGGATCACGATGAACATCACCGGTAGGAGGCAGAAGATGAGCGGGAAGAGGATCTTGACGGTGATCTTCTGCGCCTGTTCCTCGGCGCGCTGCCGACGCTTCGTCCGCATCTCACCGGCCTGCACGCGAAGCACATCGCCGATCGACACGCCGTAGGCGTCGGCTTGGATGATGGCACGCACGAAGCGCCGAAGATCTTCGGAATTGGTGCGACTCTCGAGTTCAAGGAAAGAATCGCGACGCGTCCGGCCGATGCTCATGTCCTGAAGCACCCGGATGAGTTCCTCCGCCAGCGGGCCCTCGCCCCCACGGGCGGCCTTCGCCATGGCGGAGTCGAAGCCGAGGCCGGCCTCGACGGCGATGGTCATCTGGTCGAGCGTGTCGGGCAGCGCGATCATGATCGCCTGTTGCCTACCGTGGGCACGACTGTTGATCATCACGTCGGGGAGGAAGAAGAGCATCACGGTCCCCGCGACGGCCAGGAGGACCTTGAAGGGCTCCGAGCCGCTCACCGAGACGAAGAGGAATCCGAAGAGCGTGCCGACGATCGCGAGGATCAGCTTCCAGATGATGATGCCCGGTACGGTCCATCCGGAGGGCCGACCCGCGAGCACGATCTGCTTGTCGATCCATCCGACGTATCCCTTCGGCGCCGCGGCGACCAGCGAGCCGGAGATCGACGCTCTGGGCTGAACGGCCGCGAGCGCCGGCTGGACACCGGAGTCGGCGCCGGGGGTCGATTCGGCGGCGGGGCGCCGGCCCGGGAACAGGAAGAAGATGAAGACACCGACGGCCGCGGCGGTCACCACGGCGACCCCGACGATGGTGAGTGGCAGGCTGTCCATCTCAGAACTTCACTTTCACGACGATCGCGATCCAGATCGAGCCGATGATCATCAGGATGACGGCGACGACCAACGCGAGGAGCCCGACAATGTTGCCGAAGAACGCGGCCGTGTAGGTGGGTTGGATGAGCGAGAAGAAGAGGAACAGCGCGATCGGCAGCACGATGAGAATCCCGCCCGAAAGCCGTCCCTCGGCACTGAGCGAGCTGACCTGTCGACGCACCTGGTTGCGCTCGCGGATCGTCTTGCCGACCTGGTCGAGCACTTCCGCGAGATTGCCGCCGGTCTCGGCGTTGATGCCGATGGCCTGTGCCACCCAGTCGAAGTCCTTGCTGTGCATTCGGTCGGCGACGACGGAGAGCGCTTCGGGAAGCGACCGGCCCAGGCGAGACTCGTTCACCGCACGGGCCAGCTCCTCGCTCATCGGTGAGTCGGCTTCGTTCGCCACCGACGCGATCGACGTCGAGAGTCCGTGCCCGGCCCGCAGCGATCCGGCGATGAGCTGCACCGCGTCGTCGATCTGGTCGGCGAATTTCGCACGCCGCCGGGAGGTGCGGACGTTGAGCATCACCTTCGCGCCGATCGGGGTCAGGATGGCGAAGAACAGGCCGAGCGGGATCGAGGTGCCGTTCGCCAGCCCGAGCACCACCCCGAGCAGTCCGAGCACGCTCGCGAACGAGGCGACGACGATCAGGAACTGCGATGGCGAGGAGGAGACCCCCGCCAACTCGAGCGCCGCTTCACCGAAGAGCCGCCCGCGCCGACGTGAGGTCGCGGTATCGACCACGGCCGTGGCCTGGGCGGTGACGCGCCCGAGGAGCGAGACCTGCTCCACGCCCGGCGGCAGCCGTCGATCGCGGGCAACCCGCGGAGCTGGCGGTGCGATGACGAAGAACAGGCCGACGAGCAGCGCGAGCAAGCAGACCGCAATACCCACCACGAGGATGACGGGGCTCATTGGATCTCCCCGAGCAAGGCCCGAAGGTCGGGGCGGAACAACGCTGGCGGCAGGTCAATCCCCTGCTCGGCGATCCGCTCGGCGAACCGCGGACGCACTCCCGTGGGCTCGATGCGACCGAGCAGGCCGCCGTCCGCGTCGTAGCCGGCGGAGTGGTCGAACGTGTAGGCGTCCTGCAGGGTGACCACGTCGCCCTCCATGCCGTGCACCTCGGTGATGTGCGTGACCCGACGCACGCCGTCCTTGTGGCGGGTGATCTGCACGATGATGTCGATCGCCGAGGCGATCTGCTCGCGGATCGCGCGAAGCGGCAGGTCCATGCCCGCCATGAGGACGAGCGTCTCCATCCTCGAGATGGCGTCGCGGGGGGAGTTGGCGTGCACCGTCGAGATCGAGCCCTCGTGGCCGGTGTTCATGGCCTGCAGCATGTCGAGGCTTTCGGCCCCTCGGACCTCGCCGACGACGATGCGGTCGGGGCGCATGCGGAGCGAGTTGCGCACCAACTCCCGGATGGTGATCTCTCCGCGGCCCTCGATGTTGGGCGGGCGTGACTCGAGGCGGACGACGTGATCCTGCTGCAGCTGCAGCTCCACCGCGTCCTCGATCGTGATGATCCGCTCGTCGCGCGGGATGAATGCCGACAGCACGTTGAGGAGCGTGGTCTTGCCGGTACCGGTGCCGCCCGAGACGAGGATGTTCATCTTCGCGCGCACCGCGGCGTCGAGGACGGTGGTCGCCTCGCGCGTCAGCGTGCCGAAGCGGATGAGGTCCTCGCTCGTGTACGGCGTGCCCGCGAACTTGCGGATCGTGAGCGAGGAGCCGTTCACGGCGAGCGGCGGAATGATCGCGTTCACTCGGGAGCCATCGTCAAGCCGGGCGTCCACCAGCGGCGATGACTCGTCGATGCGACGTCCGACCCGCGAGACGATCCGCTCGATGACCCGCCGCAGCTGCGGCTCGCCCGTGAAGCGATGGGAAGTCTCGGTCAGGCGACCGTTCCGTTCGACGTAGACCTGGTCGAATCGGTTGACCATGATCTCGCTGACCGTCGCGTCCTCGAGGAGCACTTCGAGCGGCCCGTACCCGAGCACGTCGGCGCCAATCTCGTCGATGAGGCGGTTGCGCTCTGCGGTCGACAGCGCCAGCTGTTCGGCCGCGACGATCTCGCCGAGCTCGGCGCGCGCGATCTGGTGGAGTTGATCCTCCGTGAGCGTCGAGTCGTTCAGTCGCGTTCCGATCCGCGCGAAGAGCTCCTCAGCCGCCTTCTCCTTCATCCCGGCGAGGGGATCGACGGCGAGAGCATGACGGACCGCCGCGCCCACGGGCGCGTGGGACGACGTCGTGGTGGAACCTTCCGCCTCGACGGAGATGGAAGAGTCGGCCGGACGCGGTTGCGGGGCCGGCGCGGGCGGAAGCTCAACCGTCTGCTGCGGGCTCCGGACCGAGTTCAGTCGTTCATTGAGATTCATCGGAGGGCCGCTTTCGTTGGATCTTCCGTCGCTTCTGGGAGGCCTCGGGAGCGATACGCATCACGATGGAGCGGATCGCCTTCGCGGCGGGGTCGCGGACGTCGTCATGGATGAGCGGAACGCCCCGGTTGCTCGCGAGCAGCACCGCAGACGAGCGCGGCACCTCCACGTCGACCGGAGCGCCGAGGATCCTCTCCGCGTCCCGCACGGTGAGCCCGCTCCCTCGCTCACTCTGGTTGAGGACCACGTGGCGATTGCTCGGCATCAGGCCCACCGTGGTCAACAACTCGAACTCGGTTCGCATGGCTCGGAGGCTGGGAACGCTCATGTTGGTGACGAACACGGCGTCGGTCACGTGCTCGAGCGTGACGAGCGTATGCTCACCGAGCCCGGGAGTGGTATCCACGACGACGTAGCGGAAGGACGTCCGAAGCCGCTCGATCAGGAGACCGAGTGCGGCCGTCGAGATGGAGTCGCCCAGCTCGGGCGACGGTGCGCCGGCAACGACGAAGAATCCGTCGTCGTGGTGGGTGAGCGAGGTCTTCAGGACGATCTCGTCGGCCGCCGCATCCGCGACGGCATCGACGATGGTGCGGTCGGGCTCGAGCGAGAGCGCGGTGGCGATGTCGCCGAACTGCAGGTCGGCATCGACGAGGACGACGGAGTTCGGCGCGATCTCCGCGAGACCCGTGGCGAGATTGATGGACAGGGTGGTCTTGCCCTGGCCGCCCTTGGGTGCGACGACCGCGATGGCCTCGGTGCGCGTGCCGGCTTCCAGCGGCGGGAAGTCCCACGTCTGCACGGGGGGCGCCTGAGTGAGCTCGTCGTAGACCGCGACGTCGTCGGTGGTCAGCGCGCCGGCCCCGATACCGACTTCTTGCGTACCAGGATCAGCGAGATGCGCTGCCACGGCGGGCGGCGGCTCGAAGTCGCGGGACGATGCCTTGCCGTGCTGCACCAGCCACGCCGACAGGCGCTCGATGAGCTCGAGCGTGGTCTCGTCGGAGGCATCGGGGCTCAGCACTGCGTGCAGGGCGAGTTCGTCGACCCAATCCTCCAGATCGGAGCGCTGCTCCCGGACGACGATGAGGCCGACGTCGGGATGCCGCGAGGTGAGCTCCTCGGCCAGCCCGTGGGTCTCCTCGTAGTTGAGGACAGGCCCGAGCAGCGCGATCCTGGGCGTCCCATCCACCCGGTCGACCACCGATGAGGCGCCGAAGGTCAGGAACTCCCCGGTGACCACGTCGAGACGGGCGCCGAGAAGTGACCGGAGACGGGACTCGTATTCGGCGGAACGACTGACGAGAAGGAACGGAGTCACTGGAACGCGTTGCCCTGGTCGACCGCGGACGAGCCGCCGGTGTCGGTCGCGTCGTTCTGGAGCGTCAGCCACATGCTCCCAAACGCCTGCGCTTCGCCCTCGGCGAACCAGACCCAGCGCTCGACGTCATGCGTCGAGAGTGCGATGGTCACCATGATGGCGGCTGTTGGATCCTGCTCGGTCGCATCGGGGTCGGCTTCGGAGTCCCGAATGGAGACACCCTGGACGCGCGTGACGAGCACTCCGTTGAACGCGAACTGCGAACTTGGGCCAGCGATCAACTGCCCGTTCGCGCCCGTTCGGTCGGAGACGGTTCCGACCATCCCGATGTGGTCGCCCGCGACGATGGCCCCGCCGACGACCCGGTCGGCCGGAAGCGTGAACGACACGAGCTGCATCCCCGCGGGAACCTGCACGTCACCGCGCGCCGCCAACTCCAGGGGGTCGATGAATCGAGCCTCGAGGAGCTGCTCGCCGGGCAGGATGGTGGCGTCGCTCACGAGACCTGCAAGATCGCCGAGGTTGGTGACGGCCCCCGCTGCGACATTGCGTTGGGGGACGGAGTCGACCTTGACGAAGTCGGCGATCCCCTCACCGGCCGTGCCCTCCGGGATCTCCTCCGCCACGATGTAGACGGAGGTGGTCGTGGCGCCGTCGGCTGCCCTGGCGTCCGCTCCGCGCACGTAGGCGATGAGCACGAATGCGCCGAGCCCGGCGAGCATGAGCGCGACGATGGCGCCGATGATTCGGGTCTTCATGAGATTCCTGTTTCGTATGTAGGGTTCAGAACGTTCTGCCCATGAGGCGGACGGAGGATCAGCCCATAAGGCGGACGATGCTCAAGCCACCCGACGGTCCGGGGCCGAGAACGAAGTCCTCACCGAGGTCGACGTACTTCACGAAGTACCCCTGGATGCCCTTCGAGTTGCCCTGATTGGGCACGTTCGGCAGGAGTGCGGTTCCACCGCAGTACTGGGCTGAGCCCGCGCCACCGGTCTTCACACCGGTGAGCTTGAAGGCGGCGAATCTCGAGATCCTGAACGTCGCGTTGGATCCTGAGCCGCTGGTGGAGGAATAGAGCGGAATCAGGAGGGTCTGGCAGAGCCGCTGGGCGAGGATGCTCGACGAACAGCCGTTCTTGTTCGGGTTCGGCTGCACGCCGACCTCGCCGCCCGCGATCGCGTTGATGCTGATCGTGGACGAGCAGTTCGTGCCGTCCAGCCAGCCGAATCCGCCGGGTGCGCCATTGGCACAGGGCTCTCCGGTGCCGCCGTTGTTGATGAGCAACCAGGTTCGCGTCGGGTTCGTGGCGTTCGCGTCCTGCGGTGGGAGATCGTTGAACTCGCATTCGGCGATCGTGAGCGCGATCTCGGTCGTTCCCGAGACGGGCGTGCCCCACTCGGCGCTCGCGCGAGCGCGAAGGGTTGTGTCCGCCTGCTGCTGGAACAACGATGCGAAGGGGTGCGGGACCCCGTTTCCGTTCGGCGAGGATGCGTCGACGGTGACGTTGCCGCTGCTCGCGGTCACGTTCAGCGACGCGATCGCGGCCGCGGACTGGCCGTCATTGGCGTTCGACCCGGCGATTCCGGTCGCGAGACCGCCGGCCCCGGCCGTACACGTGGTTCCGCGCTTCGCGCAATCCTGCGCCACGGCCAGCGCGGCGGCATCGGCGCCGTTCTGGAGTTCGGACTTCTCCCAGTACAGGAGTCCCGCATCGCCGACGAACGCGAGCGTCACGAGGAGCGGCACCAGGATCAGCGCGAAGGTCACGGCCGTGGCGCCGCGTTCATCGCGCGGACGTCGCCTCATCCTCCGCATCTCATCGTTCCTCTCGCCGAGAGCTGGTTTCCGCCTGCGAGCCCCTGTACGAACCCGGTCAGGTCGGTGATCGGGGTCTCGACCAGCACCGTCGCGGTCGAGTCGGCGGCCGTCGTGCACGGCGTCACGACCGTGAACGTGATCGCCGTGGAGACGAGGTTCGCCGCCCTGGCTCGCGCCTCGGTGACCGGGTTGGGACTCGTGTCACGGTTATGGATGGCGTAGTACCTGACGCCCTCGCGAGCCGCACTACTGACCGCGAGTTGTTGGTTGAACACCCATCCGAGATCGACGAGCGCGAAGACGAGGAGGAGGAGCAGCGGAAGCACGAGTGCGAACTCGACCGCCGCCGCTCCCTTCTCGGACCGATGTCGGGCCATCGGTTGCTCCAATCCTTGACCGTCCCGCGTCGACCGCGCCCGTCGGGGCGCGGTCGGCGCGCAACGAACATCGACGACGATTCGAGTCGGACTAGAGCCGGCTCACGATGTCATCCTGGACGAAGTCCGCGATGGCCGGGGCGATCGTCAGGAGTGCGGCGACGATCGCGATCGAGGCAACGCCGATGATGAGCGCGTACTCGGTGGCGGTCGCGCCTTCCTCGTCGAGACGGAGGGAGTTGATTCGCGCAACGGCGCGCGAGTATGCCTTGAGCATGATAGATCCTTCGGGTTCGGGACGTGCTCCCCGGCGGGTACCGGGGGGTGGGTTCCGTTGGCGGGTACCAGCGGATGATCGAAGGTAACCGCCCATCTGCGCCGCGAACACGCCCCCCTTCGGGGGATGTCAGCGCTTGCAGCGCACAAGAGTCGAGGAATCCCCGGAATTCCGCGCAACTTCGGAGCGCCAGTCCCCCGCTCTGGGGGTAGGTCGTGTACCCCGAATGGACTATGAGCCAACGACGAGGAGGGCGATGAATGCCCCGGCGAGCATCGACGGGCCGAACGGGATTGAACCCCGAAGGGTCACTCGGCGGAGCAGCAGTGCGACGATCGCGACCAGTCCGCCGACCACGAATGCGGCCAGCAGGGCGATGAGCCACGCGGTGAGGCCGAACCAGCCGAGCAGCAGGCCGATGACCAGCGAGAGCTTCACGTCCCCCATGCCCATCGACGACGGGGAGATCAGCGCGAGCAGGAAGTAGACCGCGAACATCGCCGCAGAGCCGATGACGGCCCAGAGCAACGCCATCCACGCGCCAGTGGCCCACGAGGCAGGCACGAGTAGCACAGCGACGACCCCGAGCGTGGGGAAGATCACGGCGTTCGGCAGGCGCTTCTCGGCGAGGTCGACGAGGGTGAGCACGGTGGCGGATGCCGCGAACACGAGCAGCGCGGGGAGGATCCACGTGAGCCCGAAGCGAAGCGCCAGGGCGGCGAAGGTGATGGCGGTGATGCTCGCGGCCGCGACGCGGACGGTGCGCAGCGGCATCCGCTCGCTCGTCTGTTCACCCGTCATCGAGCGCCGCGTCCACGCCGCCAGGGGCCACCAGCCGAGCGCGCCACCGACGAGGAACGCACCCACGGCGGTGAGCAGGGTGGCGAGCGGCATGATGTGCAGCGTAGCGGCAGGCGCGGCATCCACTGGTCGAACTCCACAACGAAGCGGGCATCGAGAGCCTCCCGCGCATCGACACGGCGCCGCTCGCCTGACAGGCTGGAGTCCACGACGAACGAGGGGGAACCATGGGCGTTGAGGCCGAGCGCACGTACGATGCGGTCACGCGCGAGCTGCTGGTCGACGAGGACTTCGACGTCGACTTCACCCCCGACGGGCTGCTCGTGCACGGCCTGCTGTTCGCGTTCCTCGATGGCGACGACCTCGTCGTCGAGCTCCCCGAGGCACGCTCGAACGACCTTCGCGAGCGCGGGATCGCGTCACCCTTCACCGGCACGCATGGCGGACCGAGCCGCAACTGGGTGCGCGTGGCCGACCGCGAGCTGTGGTCGGAGCTCGCCCGCGAGGCTCACACGTTCGTCGGCGAGCCGCCCGTCGGGCGCCAGTCGTAGGACCGAATCGGGCGCAGAACGCCCCGGTTCAGCCTTCCTCGAGCCGCGCGTACGCCTCGAGGAGCTCCTGCGCGTGTGGCGCACCCTCGGTCGAAAGCGCCGACCGCATCTCCTTCAGCGCCCCCTCGCCCTGCGGCAGCGGCGGCAGCAGCGGCACGTCGCGGTCGCTGATGAGCTGGATCACGGTCGGGCGGTCGGCGGCCAGGGCGCGCGACCAGGCGTCGTCGATGTCGTCAGGGGTGTCGACGATGATGCCCCGCATGCCGATCAGTTCGGCATAGCGCGCGAACGGGAAGCCCGGCAGCGCCTGGCTCGTCTCGAACCTCGGCGCCCCCTCGACCTCGCGCTGCTCCCAGCTGACCTCGGCGAGGTCGCCGTTGTCGAGCACGAGCACGACGAAGCGCGGGTCGGTCCACGACGGCCAGCGGTCGGCGACGGTGATGAGCTCGGCGATGCCGGCCATCTGCATGCCGCCGTCACCGGCGAGCACCACGACGGGGCGATCGGGCGACGCGAGCTTGGCGGCGAGCCCGTACGGCACGCCGCAGCCCATGCTCGCGAGGGTGCTCGAGAAGTGCACGTCGACCCCGGCCGGCACGCGCAGCTGCCGCGCGTACCAGTACACGACGCTGCCGACGTCGAGCGCGACGAGGGCGTCCGCGGGCAGGTGGCTGTTGAGGGCGCGGATGGCGAACTCGGGGTTCACCGGGTCGGCTGCCACGTCGGCGCGCGCGTCGCTGATTCGCCGCCACTCCGACACGAGCTCCCGCACGCGGGTGCGCCATGGTTCGACGTCGGCTCGCGGCATCCGCTCGGCCAGCAGCTTCACCGTCTCGCCGKCGTCGCCGACGAGGCCGACCTCGATCGGGTACCGTCGCCCGACCGCCCGCCCGTCGAGGTCGATCTGCACCGCCCGTGCCTGCCCCGGCGCAGGGTAGAACTCGGTCCACGGGTCGCTCGACCCGACGATGAGCAGCGTGTCGCACTCGGCAATGACCCGCGCACTCGCGGTGCTGCCGAGGTGGCCCATGGTGCCGGCGACGAAGGGCAGCGACTCGTCGACGTAGGGCTTGCCGAGCAGGCTCGTGACCACGGCGGCGCCGATCCGGTCGGCGAACGCCACCACCTCGTCGGCGCACGCGCGGGCGCCCTGGCCGACCAGCACCACGGGCTTCGCCCCGCTCGAGAGCACGGATGCCGCGGCATCCACGTCATCGGACGCCGGGACCACGCGCGGCGGCCGGTACTCCGCCGCGGTGGTGACGTGGCCGTGCTCGGCGCTCGGCGCCACGGCGGGCGAGGTCTGCACGTCGTGCGGCACGATGACGACGGTCGGCGTGCGGGTAGCCAGCGCGGTGCGGAACGCCTGGTCGATCGCGGCGGGCACCTGCTCGGGCGCGACGACGGTGGTCGCGTACTGCGCGGCGACGTCGGCGAACAGCCGCTCGAGGTTGACCTCCTGCTGGTACTCCGAGCCCAGCACCGAGCGCAGCTGCTGGCCGACGAGGGCGACGACGGGCGCCCCGTCGAGCTTCGCGTCGTAGAGCCCGTTGAGCAGGTGGATGGCGCCCGGGCCCTGCGTCGCGGCGACCACGCCGACCCTGCCGGTGTACTTCGCGTGCGCGGTCGCCATGAACGCCGCGTTCTCCTCATGCCGCGCCTGCACGAAGGCGGGGCCGTCGTCCGAGCGCCGCAGCGCGTCCATGACGCCGTTGATGCCGTCGCCGCTGTAGCCGAAGATTCGGTCGACGCCCCAGTCGCGCAGGCGCGCCACGATCACGTCGGCGACGGTCGGCTGGTCCTCACCCGGTGAATCCCCCATGCCGTCACGCTAGGTGCGGTCACTGCACCGGGGCAGGGCCTTGACAGCGCCGGCCGGCGGCGGGCGAACGGAGCCGAGCGCCCTTACGCCTCGTCGCGGGAGATGCCGACCATCTCGTCGCGGGGCACGACCTTGACGCGCACGCGACCCTCGGCGGCCCCGAGGGACTGCTCGTGCTCGTCGAGGCGGTGCCAGCCGTCGAGGTCGGTCCACGCGATGCCGCGCGACTCGAGCAGTTCGATCACCGACGCCTCGGAGGGCGACTCGGGCCGCCACCAGTTCCCGAGGTCGTTGATGACGTGCTTGATCGTCTCCATCGCGTCGGACTTGGTGTGCCCGATGAGGCCGACGGGGCCGCGCTTGATCCAGCCGGTGGCGTAGACGCCGTACATCTGGCGGGGCTCGCCGGTCTCCTTGTCGCGGATGAGCACCTGGCCCTCGTGGTTCGGGATGACGCCGAACTTCTTGTCGAACGGGATGCCGGGCAGCGGCGACCCGAAGTAGCCGACGGCGCGGTAGACGGCCTGGATGGGCAGCTCGCGGATCTCGCCGGTGCCGACGACGCCGCCCTCGCCGTCGGGGGCGGTGCGCTCCCAGCGGATGCCGCCGACGCGGCCGGTGCCGTCGTCGACGATCTCGAGCGGCTTGGCGAAGAAGTGCAGGTGCAGGCGGCGAGAGGCCTGGCCGACCTCGCGCTGGCGCCACTGGTTCAGCACCTTGTCGATGACGAACACCTGCTTGTTGCCGGCGACGGCGGCGCGCGCCGCATCGTCGTAGTCGAAGTCCTCGTCGTAGACGATCATGTCGACGTCGCGCAGCTCGCCGAGCTCGCGCAGCTCGAGCGGCGTGAACTTCACCGAGGTGGGGCCCCGGCGGCCGAAGACGTGCACGTCGGTCACGGGCGACGCCGCGAGGCCTGCCGCGACGTTCGCCGGGATCTCGGTCGGCATCAGGTCCTCGACGTGCTTGGCGAGGATGCGCGACACGTCGAGCGCCACGTTGCCGTTGCCGATGACCGCGACCTCGCGGGCCTCGAGCGGCCAGGTCCGCGGGAAGTCGGGGTGTCCGTCGAACCAGCTCACGAACTCGGCGGCGCCGTAGGAGCCCTCGAGGTCGATGCCGGGCAGGTTCAGCGAGGCGTCGCGCACGGCGCCGGTGGCGAAGATCACCGCGTTGTAGTGCTTCTTCAGGTCGTCGAGCGTGATGTCCTCGCCGAACCGCACGTTGCCGAAGATGCGGATGTCGCCGCGGTCGAGCACCTCGCGCAGGGCGGTGATGATGCCCTTGATGCGGGGGTGGTCGGGGGCGACGCCGTAGCGCACGAGCCCGTAGGGCGCGGGCAGGTGATCGAACAGGTCGATCGAGACATCGAAGTTCCGCTCGGACTTCAGCAGGATGTCGGCGGCGTAGATGCCCGCCGGCCCTGCGCCGACGATCGCGAGTCGCAGCTTGTTCACGTGCCTGGGTCTCTCCATCAGCTCTGTCGCTCCACGATCGTCTCGGCGAATCGCGTGAGCGCCTTCTTCACGCTGCCCTCGGGCAGCGGCGCGAGCGCCGCAACGGCCTCGCGCGCCCACCGGTGGGCCTCAGCGAGCGTAGCGCGGGTGGCCTCGTGCTCGCGCAGCTCGGCGACGATCGCGTCGACGGTCTCCTTCGACGGCACGATGCGCGACGCCAGCGTGTTGGTGTCGTGGGGGTCGAAGCCGCCGCCGGTCTGCGGCACGACGATGACGTCGCGCTCGATGCGCTCCAGCAGGTCGGCGGATGCCGCATCGGCGCGTGCGAGCTCGGCAAGCCGCAGCAGCGGCAGCGTCACGACGCCCGCGCGCAGGTCGGTGCCGGGCACCTTGCCGGTCTCCTCGGGCTGCGGCGAGAGGTCGATCACGTCGTCGATGAGCTGGAACGCCACGCCGATCTTCTCGCCGAACTCGACGATCGGCTTCTCGAGGGCGGGGTCGGCGCCCGAGAAGATGATGCCCGACTGCGCGGCGGCCGCGATGAGCGACCCCGTCTTGTCGGCGAGCACCTGGATGTAGTGCGCGATGGGGTCCTCGCCGGTGGCCGGCCCGACCGTCTCGTGCAGCTGGCCGAGCACGAGCCGCTCGAACGTGTCGGCCTGCATGCGGATGGCCCGCTCGCCGAGGCTCGCCATGAGCTGGCTGGCGCGGGCGAACAGCAGGTCGCCGGTGAGGATCGCGACGGAGTTGCCCCACACGGCATGTGCGCTGGGGACGCCGCGGCGGCGCTCGGAGTCGTCCATGACGTCGTCGTGGTAGAGCGAGCCGAGGTGCGTGATCTCGATGGCCTCGGCCGCGGTCACCACGTCGTCGGTGATGCCGGCGCCGAGCTGCGCGGTGAGCAGCGTGAGCATGGGCCGCACGCGCTTGCCGCCGGCTTCGAGCAGGTAGCGCGTCGAGACATCCGCGATCGAATCGGCGAAGCTGACCTCGCGCACGAGGCCGGCCTCGACGCGCTCGATGCCCGCGTCGATCGCCCTGGCCATGGCTCGGTCGGCGGATGACGCGAAGACGCGTTCGCTCAGCCCGAGGTTGGCGGCGAGCGCGGAGCCGCGACGTGCGACCGGATGGCTCGGATTCACGGTGTCCAGCCTACCGGTGCGGTTCCTGTGAGCCGTGTCGATGACGGCGAACCGGGAGGTGCGGATTCGCCGTTCAGGCGAGCGGCTTGCGGGCCCGGTGCAGCGCGACGACGCCCATCGTGAGGTTGCGCCACTGCACGTCGACCCAGCCGGCTTCCCGAATCCAGCCGGCGAGGGTGGGCTGGTCGGGCCACGCGTTGATCGACTCGTTGAGGTACTCGTAGGCGGTGTCGTTCGAGCTCGACGCGCGCACGAGCGGCGGCATGACGTAGCGCTGGTAGGCGTGATATCCGGCGCGTACGAAGGCGACGGGCGGGTGCGAGAACTCGCAGATCACGAGACGCCCACCGGGCTTGGCGACGCGGAAGAACTCGGCGAGTGCGAGCTTCGGCTCGTTCACGTTGCGCAGGCCGAAGGAGATCGTGACGGCATCGAACTCGTCGTCGCCGAACGGCAGCTTCGTGGCATCCGCCTCGACGAAGACGAGGTTCGGAACGCCGGCCTGACGACGGCGGCCGACCTCGATCATGCCGGGCGAGAAGTCGGCGGCGACGACGGATGCCCCGGACTTCGCGAGGCTGGCGCTCGAGGTGCCGGTGCCCGCCGCGACGTCGAGCACCCGCTCGCCTCGCTGGGGAGCGACCGCGCGCGTCGTGGCGACGCGCCACAGCGGAGCGTTGCCCACCGAGAGCACGGTGTTGGTGCGGTCGTAGCGGGCGGCGACGCGGTCGAACATCGCCGATACCTCTGAGGGGTCCTTGCCGAGGTCTGCGCGCGTCATCCCTCGATTCTACGGCGCGGCCCCGAGGGGCGAACCGGGAGCCGAGGCTGCGAGATCGCTGGATGCCTCCATGCATTGGAATGCATCCGGATCCCGCCGCGTTCCGTATCACTGGTAGGCAACGATGCGGGCGACGCCCGCGAGGAGGAGATCCATGAAGGCCATCTGGAACGGTGCAGTGATCGCGGAGTCCGACGACACGGTCGTGGTCGAGGGCAACCACTACTTCCCGCGCGAGGCGCTCGACCCGCGCTACTTCGCGCCGAGCGACAACCACAGCGTGTGCCACTGGAAGGGCACCGCCGACTACTTCCACGTCGAGGTCGACGGCAAGCGCAACCCGAACGCCGCCTGGACCTACCCGACCCCCTCCCCCGACGCCGCCGAGATCGCCGAGCACGTCGCGTTCTGGCACGGCGTCGAGGTCGTCGCCGCCTGAGCGCCGGCCACACCCCCTGGACGTAGGCTGGTGCGGTGATTCACCCGGATGCCACGGGGCTCGTCGACACCCGCCCCGGTCCTGTCGAGC